>CBIHMQ010000213.1:0-3693 GCA_966211075.1 uncultured bacterium | reverse complement strand
CCCTGGCCCGCGTCGCTTTCGTCGTCGCGACGCGTCTGCCGCTACCGGTCCATTACACGGGTCAGGGCGGACGCACGATCTACAGCGCGGTCGATGCGAAGCCGAAGCGGACGGTCGAGCTGCGGTGGCTGGTCGACCCGTTGAGCGGGCGGCCACAATGCGGTGACGTGAGAGCGCTCGCGACCCTCGTCCTCGTGCTGGCGGCATTCGCCGCCGCCGCCCCGGCCGGCAGCGCCGATCGCGTGGCGCGCTTCGAGGGGCGGGTCGCGCCGATCGACCGGGCGCTGCGGGCGCGGATGACCGGGGTTTCCTGGCATCCCGGTTGCCCGGTCGGGTTCGCGCGCCTGCGGCTGCTGACGGTCAGCCACTGGGGGTTCGACGGCAAGGTGCGGCGGGGGCGGCTGGTCGTTCACCGCGACGCCGCGCGGCCGATCCTCGGCGCGGTGCGAAAGCTGTTCGAGCTGCGTTACCCGATCAGGCGCATGCGGCTCGTCGACGCCTACGGCGGCGACGACCACCGCAGCATGGACGCCGACAACACCTCGGCCTTCAACTGCCGGCCCGTCGCCGGCACCAGCCGCTGGTCCGAACACGCCTACGGCCTGGCGCTCGACCTCAACCCGCGCGAGAACCCCTACGTCACCGCCTCCGGCTACGTCTCGCCGCCCGCCGGCGCCCTCTTCGCCGACCGCGACCAGCGCGCCAAGGGGCTGATCCACCGTGGCGGCCCGGTCGTCGCCGCCTTCGCGGCCGCGGGCTGGGAGTGGGGCGGCAACTGGCCCTGGCCGCGGGACTACCAGCACTTCTCGGCCGGCGGGCACTGAGCGTCTCCGAGGGATCCTTGCGATCCCAAATCAGAATTTAGATTTGCAAGGGAGTGAACCGCCACTCATAAGGAGCCTCGCGCCCGCTCCGGCCAGCAACGTGTTCCAAAGCTCCTCATCCGGGTACCTGTGGCGCGGCAGGCAACGGGAAGCAGAAGGAGGAGCAATGGACACCAGAGCAGACAGAGGTTCCGGGATCGGCATCTCGCTCGGCGGCATCATCGTCATCGTCGGCATCGTGCTGATGTTCGTCTGGAGCTTCTGGGCCGGCTTGATCATCGCCCTGATCGGACTGATCGCCTTCGGCGGCTTCGCGCGCGGGAAGTGGTACTGAGCGCCCCCGGGACCCGGGCGATACCTGTTAAGGTATCGCCGAGATGGAGGACCTCGGCGCTCTCGTACGTGAGTTGAGGCTGGACGCCGGCCTATCCCAGCGCGCCTTGGCGCATCGGGCCGGCACCTCCCAGCCCGCCATCGCCCGCTACGAGGGTGGTCTCGCGGCTCCCTCGTGGGCGACGCTGCAGCGGTTGGCGGCGGCCTGCGGGCGCCAGCTCCGGGTCAGCGTCGAGGGGGTGCCCGACCCCGACGACCTCGAGCTGGTCGAGCGGCAGCTCGAGCTGACTCCACTGGAGCGTCTGCGGGCTCTGCCTCGCTACCTCCGGCTGCGCGCCCTCGCCGAGGGCGGCGGGCGGTGACCGAGCTCGACCCCGAGCGCCTGCTGCGCGCCCTCGTCGAGCACGACGTCGCGTTCTGTGTGATCGGCGCCCTCGCCGCCTGGCTGCAGGGCAGCCCCGCGGCGACGCTCGACCTCGACGTGATGCCGCGGCGGGACCTCGAGAACGCCGATCGGCTCGCCGCCGCTCTCAACTCGGTCGGGGTGAGGAGCCAAGGCAGCGACGGCGCGCCGCTGGAGCTCGACGGCGGGGACTTCGTCGGCTGGGAGACGCAGCGCTTCGAAACCGAGGCCGGGCCGGTCGACGTGGTCCCGCGCGCCGCCGGGATCGGCGGCTTCGAGGAGGTCGCGACGATCGAGCTGCCGCTTGGCGACCTCGCCGTCCGGGTGCTGACGATCGACGAGGTGATCGCGTCGAAGGAGAAGCTGGGGAGGCCGAAGGACGCCGCGGCGCTTCCCGCCCTCTACGCGACCCGCGAGGCCTTGCGCCGCCGCCGCGAAGAGCCCTAGAGTCGCGCGACGACGATGGCCGAGCTGGCGAAAGCACCGACCGTGAGCCAGGAGGGCGACCTGTTCGTCCTCGACCTCGGCGACGGCGAGAACCGTCTCAACGCGGACTGGATGGACGCGGTCGAGTCGGCGATCGGGGCCGCCGAAGCCGCCGCGCCGCCGCGGGCGCTGGTCACCGTCGCCTCTGGCAAGTTCTGGTCGAACGGGCTCGACCTCGAGTGGATGGCCGCCAACCCCGAGGCGGTCGAGGGGTTCGTGGACCGCGTGCACGGGATCTTCGCCCGCTTCCTTGCCGCCGGCGTGCCGACCGTGGCCGCCGTCCAGGGGCACGCCTTCGCGGCCGGGGCGATGTTCGCGCTCGCCCACGACCAGATCGTGATGCGCGAGGACCGCGGCTTCTTTTGCGTGCCCGAGGTCGACATCCGCCTCCCCTTCACCCTGGGGATGACGGCCCTGCTACGGGCCCGGCTGGCGCCCGCGATAGCCCATGAGGCGATGACCACCGCCCGCCGCTACGGCGGCGCCGAGGCGGCGGCTGCGCAGATCGTCGCCGAGGCGGTCGGCGAGGAGCGGCTCGGCGAGGCCGCCCGGGAACGCGCCCAGGCCCGCGCCGCCACCGACCCGGCGACGCTCGCCGCGATCAAGGAGCGCCTCTACGCCGAGGCGCTGGCGGTGCTGCGCGGTCCCCAGCAGGGTTGAGCTGTCGGTCTCGTCCGAGCGGGCGGCGAGGATTGCGCGGTGAGAATGCTCGGGGAGATTCGCTTGCCGTTGCGCGTTGCGCTGGCTCTTCTCGCGCTTGCGGCGCTGCTGCTCCCGGCCGCCGCCATCGCCGCGAAACCGGGCAAAGCCGGCGATCGCGGCTCGCTGCGCCCAGGCAGCCTCGTGCAGTTGAGCAAGAAGCGCGGCTGCATCGTCGATCGCTCGGCCCCGCTGCGCGGCTGCGAGCAGGCGCGGGCGCTGAAGGGGGCGGGGCCGTTCCTGGGCTCGCGGGCGATCGCGGTCAGCCCCGACGATCGCCACGTCTACGTCGCCTCCTCGCGCAGCAACGCGATCGCGATCTTCCGGCGCCTGCCCGGCAACGGGGCGCTCCGCCAGGCTCCCCGCGCCAACGGCTGCATCGCCAGCAAAGGCGCCGAAGACTGCGCCCGGGCGGTCGGGCTGAACGGGGTCAACTCGGTGGCGGTCAGCGCCGACGGCCGCAACGTCTACGCGACCGCGCGGGGCAGCGACGCCGTCACCGCTTTCCGCCGCAACCCCAACACCGGCGGCCTGCGGCAGCTGCCCGGCCCGGCCGGTTGCTGGTCCGGGCTGCCGCAGCCGAGCTGCGGTCAGGGGCGGGGCGTCGTCGGCCCCGACGTCGTCGTCGCCAGCGGCGACGGAAAGAACGTCTACGTCGGCTCCTTCTTCGGCGGCGCGGTTGCCGTCTTCAACCGTGAAGCGCCGCTCGGCGGTCTCTCGCAGCCGGCCGGCAGCGCCGGCTGCCTCGCCGCGGCGATCTCCGGCTGCGCGACCGCCGTCGGGCTCGGCGCGCCCGAGGGGATGGCGATCAGCTCCAACGGCGGCAGCCTCTACGTCGCCAACGCCCTCGCCGACACCGTCCTCACCTTCTCGCGCGACCGTGACAGCGGCGTGCTCGCGCAGGCGACCGACGGCAGCGGCTGCTTCGCCGCCGCCGAAGCCGGCGGC
>CBIHMQ010000212.1:0-3697 GCA_966211075.1 uncultured bacterium | reverse complement strand
CTCCCCTTCCGGCCTTCGGACCTTGCTGCCCTCCTCGCCGTGGTCGTCATCTGGTTCCTCTGGTCGCTCTTCCAGCCGTTCCACGGGGACGGGTCGGGGAAGGTCGGGGTGACGATTCCGAAGGGGTCGAGCGTCAGCGAAGTGGCAGATCTCCTCGATGAAAAGGGAATGATCGACAGCTCGACGTTCTTCCAGATGCGGGTGACGCTAGAGGGGAAGCGGTCGGACCTGTACGCGGGGCACTTCACGCTCGCGGAGGGGATGACCTACGGGGCGGCGATCGAGGCGCTCTCGGTGCCGCCGCCGAAGCGGGTCTCGGCGGTGACGGTGCCAGAGGGGTACACGCGCTCGCAGGCGGCGCCGCTGATTTCCGAAGCCGGAATCGAGGGCGACTACATGAAGGCGACGGTGCGCTCGAAGTACCTGAACCCGGCCCAGTACGGTGGCAAGGGGGCCAAGGACCTCGAGGGCTTCCTCTTCCCGGACACCTTCGAACTGAAGCCGAACGCGCCCGTCGAGGACCTCGTGCAGCTGCAGCTCGAAGACTTCAAGCGGCGGATCAAGGGCGTCGACATGCGCTACGCGAAGTCGAAGAACCTGACGGTCTTCGACGTGCTGATCATCGCCTCGATGGTCGAGGACGAGGCCGGCCTGCCCGGCCAGCGCAAGCAGGTTGCCTCGGTGATCTACAACCGGCTCAGCGACGGGATGCCGCTGGGGATCGACGCGACGATCCGGTTCGCGACCGACAACTGGACCGAGCCGCTCACCGAATCGGAACTGTCGATCGACTCGCCATACAACACCCGCACCAGCACCGGCCTGCCGCCGGGGCCGATCAACAGTCCCGGCCTGGCGGCGATCGAGGCGGCCGCCCACCCGGCCAAGTCCGACTACCTCTTCTACGTCAACAAGCCGGGGACGTGCGGCGAGCTTTCCTTCTCGAAGACCGAAGACGAATTCTTCGCCGACGTCGACAAGTACAACTCGGCGCGCGAGGCGGCGGGCGGCAACTCGCCGGACAGCTGCGAGGAATGACCGGCACCCGACTCGCAGTCCTCGGCCACCCGGTTGGCCACTCCCGCTCGCCGGCGATGCAGGGCGCGGCGCTGGCGGCGCTGGGCCTTGTCGAGGAGTGGAGCTACGAGGCGATCGACGTCGCCCCCGAGCGCTTCGAGGGGCGGGTGCGGGCAATGCAGGACGAAGGTTTCGCAGGCGCCAACGTCACCGTCCCGCACAAGCACGCGGCGCTGGCCGTGGCCGATGCGCCGAGCGGGGTGGCGCGGGAGATCGGCGCCGCCAACACGCTGGTCTTCGCGGCGGGCGGGATCGGCGCCCACAACACCGACGCCGACGGCTTCCTGCGCTCGCTGCCGAGCGCCCCGACCGACCGGCGCGCCCTGGTCCTCGGCGCCGGCGGCGCCGCCCGGGCGATCGTGTGGGCGCTGGTCCGCGAAGGCGCCGAGGTCGAGGTCTGGAACCGCACCGCCCAGCGCGCCCTGACCCTCTGCGACGAGCTCGGCGGCACGCCGATCGCCGCTCCCGACCCCACTGCCTACGAGCTGATCGTCAACACCACCGCCGCCGGCCTCGCCGGCGAGGACCAGTTCGCGGCGCTGCCGCTGGCGCCTGACGGCTTCGCCGCGGGGCAGACCGTCGTCGACATGGTCTACGGCTCCGAGCCGAGCCCGCTGCTGGCCGCCGCCGCATCGGCCGGGGCGGAGACGGTCGACGGTCTCGAGGTGCTCGTCCAGCAAGGCGCCCTGTCGCTGCGGATCTGGACCGAACGCGAGCCGCCGCTCGACGTGATGCGCGCCGCCGTGCGCCGGTAGCGGCGGTGGCTGGGCGGTTGACCATGCCATGGGGTGGTTAATGGCCCACTCGTCGCGCGTATAGCCTTCTCGCCTCATGACCGCCTTCAAGTTCACCACCGCGGGGGAGTCGCACGGGCCCGGGCTCGTCGCGATCGTCGAGGGGATCCCGGCCGGGCTCGAGCTCGACCGCGAGGCGCTCGACCGCGACATGGCGCGCCGCCAGCTCGGCCACGGCCGCGGCGGCCGCATGAAGATCGAGACCGACACCGCCGAGGTCCGCTCCGGCGTCCGCCACGGCCGCACGCTCGGCAGCCCGATCGCCCTGCTGGTCGCCAACCGCGATTACGCCAACTGGGAGGAGCGGATGAACCCCTGGCCGGTGGAGGGGTTCGAGCCCGACGAGGTGCACCTGCCGCGCCCGGGCCACGCCGACCTGGTCGGCTCCTGGAAGTACGGCCACTCCGACATCCGCAACGTCCTCGAGCGGGCCAGCGCCCGTGAGACCGCCGCCCGTGTGGCCGCCGGCGCCGTCGCCCGTGGCTTCCTAACCGCGCTCGGGGTCGAGGTCCACAGCCACGTCCTGCAGATCGCCTCGGTGCACGCCGCCGAGCGCCCCGACCTGACCGCCGCCGACTTCGCTGGCGTCGACGAGGACCCGGTCCGCTGCCTCGACGAGGAGGCCAGCGCGGCGATGGTCGCGGAGATCAACCGGCTGCGCAAGGCCAACGAGAGCCTCGGCGGCACCTTCGAGGTGATCGCCTTCGGACTCACTCCCGGCCTCGGCTCGCACGTCTCCTGGGAAGACCGGATGGACGGCCGCCTGGCCGGCGCCGTCGCCTCGATCCAGTCCGTCAAGGGCGTCTCGATCGGCGAAGCCTGGGACGTCGCCGGCCGCCCCGGCTCCGAGGCCCACGACGAGATCTTCTGGTCCGAGAAGGACGGTTTTTTCCGCGAAACCAACCACGCCGGCGGCCTCGAGGGCGGCATGACCAACGGAGAGCCGCTCTCGGTGCGGGCGGCGATCAAGCCGATCTCGACCCTGACCAAGCCGCTGCGCTCGGTCGACACCGAGACCAAACAGCCGGCCCAGGCGCTGCGCGAGCGCACCGACTCGACCGTGGTCCCGGCCGCCGCCGTCGTCGCCGAGGCGATGGTCTGCCTGGTCCTCGCCCGCGCCTATCGCGAGAAGTTCGGCGGCGACCACATCGACGACGTGCGGGAGGCGGTCGTCGCCTACGAGCGGCGAATCGACTGGCGAGGCTGAAGCCGGTGGCCCGGCCCGCGATCGTCTTCATCGGCTTCATGGGGGCCGGCAAGAGCACCGCGCTCGCGGCTGCCCGCCGGGCCGGCCTGGGGACGACCGAGATCGACGACCTGATGGAGCGCGAGCTGGGGATGCCGATAGCCGCGGCCTTCGAGCGGATCGGCGAGGCCGGCTTCCGGGAGCGCGAGTCCGAGGTGGTCGGCTCGCTGCTGGAGGAGGCCGACGGCAGCGCGATCGCGCTCGGCGGCGGCAGCGTCCTGCTGGAGCGGGTCCGCGCGGCCCTCGGCCGCCACATCGTCGTTTGGCTCCAGGTCGACCCGGCCGAGGCCTGGCGCCGGATCGCCCGCAGCGACCGGCCGCTGGCGACCAGCGAGGAGGACGTGCGGCGGCTGCTCGCCGAGCGCCTGCCGCTCTACGAGGAGTTGGCCGACGCGGTGGTGCCGATGGCCGATCGCGACGTGGTTGAAAGGGCGCTGCCGGCCGTCCAGGCCCTGGCCGAGCTGCCAGCCGGGACGAAGCTGCTCTGGGCGACGAGCGCCTCCGGCGAGTACCCGGTCTACGTCGGGCGGGGGCTGCTCGGGTCGCTCGCGGGCGCGCGCGGTGCCGAGGCCGCGGGGGG
>CBIHMQ010000211.1:0-3703 GCA_966211075.1 uncultured bacterium | reverse complement strand
CTGCGAACTCGCTCCCAACGACGCCGGCCGGGCCGACACCCGCCCGCTTTTGGATCTATAACGCCCCCCACACCAGAAGCCGCCCCGCCGGGGAGGCGGGGCGCTTCTGGGGTTACTACAGGGAGGAGAGATATGTATCTCTGTATATGTGGATCTGTGGGAGGTGGGTGAGCCCGGTTTGTGCCGTGGGCGCCGATGTGGGAAGCATCGGGGCCAATTACGGCGCGGGGCTCGACCTAAAAGTCTTGGTTACTCCTTACGTCGTCACCTCTGACTTGATCCTTGAACAGCGTACGAACGTATGTGCGATTTGTGTGTGAGAGCGGTCACAGATTCCCCGGAATGGGGGGTTTTCTCGCCTCCCGAACCCTCTGCCCGCGCCGGAAGATCCGATGCGGGGAGGGATCGTGTTACCGGAATCTCGCCTACCCCCCTAAGAGGCCGCTAAACAGGAACTAAGAATCCCTCGCTGTAGCGTTCCAGCCGTGAAGAAGGCCCGGATAGACGCGGTCCTTGCCGAGCGGGGGTTGTTCCCGTCGCGCTCCGCGGCGGCGGGAGCGGTGCGCGCCGGCGAAGTCCGGATCGGCCAGGACGGGCCGGTCGCGCTGCGCCCGAGCCAGCTGGTGGAGCCCGAGGCCGCCCTGGTCGTCGACTCCGGCCCGCGCTACGTCTCCCGCGGCGGCATCAAGCTGGACAACGCCCTGGAGGCGCTCGGCATCGCCGTCAGCGGCCGCGAGTGCCTCGACGTCGGCGCCTCGACCGGCGGCTTCACCGACTGCCTGCTGCAGCGCGGTGCCTCCCGGGTCGCCGCGGTCGACGTCGCCTACGGCCAGATCGACGCCGGCCTGCGCGGGGACGAGCGCGTGACCGTGATCGAGCGGCTCAACGCCCGGGCGATGGAGCCGGCCGCCCTGCCCTTCGCGGCCTCGCTGGCGACCGTCGACGTCTCCTTCATCTCGCTCGCCAAGGTGCTGCCGGCGGTGGCGCGCTGCCTCGCTCCCGGCGGCGAGGTGCTGGCGATGGTGAAGCCGCAGTTCGAGCTGGGCCGGGAGCGGGTCGGGCGCGGGGTGGTCCGCGACGCCGCCGACCGCCGCGAGGCGATCCTCGCCGTCGCCACCGCCGCCACCGAGCTCGGCCTGCCGGTCCGCGGCTTCGCATCCTCAGGACTGCCGGGCCCGAAGGGCAACCGGGAGACCTTCGTCTGGTGCGGCGGCGAGGGCGCTCCGCTCGCCGACCTCGAGGCCGCCGTCCTCGCCGTGGAGGGCGACGAGTGAAGACGGCGACGCTGATCACCCACTCGCATCCGCCGGCCGCGACCGCCGCGGTCGCCACCGTGGTCTCGGTCGCCCGCGAGGCCGGCTGGCGCCTGGTCGCCACCGCCGACGAGATCTCCAAGCACGGCGCCGCCGCGCAGGGGGTGGAGGTCGTCGCCACCGACCAGCCGCGGCCGGACCTCTGCGTCGTCCTCGGCGGCGACGGCTCGATCCTCCACGCGCTGCGCCGCTTCGCCAGGACCGGCGTGCCGGTCTTCGGGGTCAACTTCGGCACCGTCGGCTTCCTCGCCGCGGTCGAGCGCGACGAGGCCGAGGTGGGGATCCGCCGCGCTCTCGCTGGGGAGATCGAGGTGATCGACCTGCCCGGCCTCGAAGTGGTGCTCGACGGCGACGCCGGGATCTGCCTCAACGACGTCACCCTGGCCCGGCGCCCCTACGACCGGGTCGCCGAGTTGAGCTACCGGATCACCGGCGAGGAGGTCGGCCACGTCCGCTGCGACGGCCTCGTCGTCGCCACCCCGGTCGGCTCGACCGGCTACAACCTCGCCAACCAGGGGCCGATCCTCGCCTGGGGGGTGAAGGGCTACGCGGTCTCCTACATCGCCCCGCACTCGCTGACCGCGCGGGCCCTGGTCGTCGCCCCGAAGGACATCCTGCACGTCGGCAACGCCGCCGGCCGCGAGCCGGTCGAAGTCGCGATCGACGGCGAACACCTCGCCGACCTGGCCGCCGGCGCCGAGCTGGAAATCTGCTTCCGCGACAACGTCGGCCGCCTCGCCCAGCTGCCGGGGACCAGCTTCTACGGCCGGATCAGCGAGAAGTTCGGGCACCTGGCCGTCTGAGTCCGGGAACCGCGGTCGATAGCCTGGCCCGCCATGGAGCGGAAATGGTGGACGCTGATCCTGATCTCCACGGCGACGTTCATGTTGCTGTTGGACATCACGGTGGTCAACGTCGCCCTGCCGGACATCCAGCGCGAACTCGGCGCCAGCCTCTCCAGCCTGCAGTGGGTCGTCGACGCCTACGCGCTGACCCTGGCCGCCTTCCTGCTCACCGCCGGCTCGCTCGGCGACCGGCTCGGCCGCCGCCGCGTCTTCGCGCTCGGCTTCGGGATCTTCACCGGCGCCTCGTTCCTCTGCGGGATCGCCGGCGACCCGACCCTCCTCAACCTCGCGCGCGGCCTGCAGGGGGTCGGCGGCGCCGGGATGTTCGCCACCTCGCTGGCGCTGATCGGCCAGGAGTTCCACGGCAAAGACCGGGCCACCGCTTTCGGAGTCTGGGGGGCGACGGTCGGCGGCGCCGTCGCGATCGGCCCGCTGGTCGGCGGCGTCATCACCGAGCACCTCGGCTGGGAGTGGATCTTCTTCGTCAACATCCCGATCGGCCTGGCCGCGATCGCGCTGACCGAGCGCAAGATCGTCAACGTCGCCGCCAAAGACGCCGAGCCAGTCGACCTGCCCGGCCTCGTCACCTTCTCGCTCGCCCTCTTCCTGCTGATCTTCGGCCTGATCCGTGGCAACCCCGAGGGCTGGGGCAGCCCCCTGATCCTCGCCTGCCTCGGCGGCGCCGTCGCCCTGCTGCTCGCCTTCGTGGCGATCGAGCGACGCAGCACCCACCCGATGCTCGACCTGCACCTGTTCCGCAACCCCGCCTTCAACGGCGTCTCCGCGGTCGCCTTCGGGCTCTCGGCGGGGATGTTCGCGATGTTCCTCTACCTGACCATCTACATGCAGGGGGTGCTGGACTTCTCGCCGCTGGAGGCGGGACTGCGGTTCCTGCCGCTGACGATCCTCTCCTTCATCGCCTCGCCGATCGCCGGTTCGCTCTCGCACCGGATCCCGATCCGGGTCCTGCTCGGCGTGGGGCTGACCCTGGTCGGAGTCGGACTGCTGCTGATGCACGGCGTCTCGCCCGATTCGGAATGGACGACGCTGCTGGTCGGCTTCCTCGTCGCCGGCGTCGGCATCGGCGTCACCAACCCGGGCATCGGCCAAGCGGCGATCGCCGTCGTCCCGATCGAGAAATCGGGGATGGGATCGGGGATCAACACGACCTTCCGGCAGGTCGGGATCGCCACCGGCGTCGCCGCCCTGGGCGCGATCTTCCAGTCGCGCGTCGACGCCGAACTGCACGAGCTGCTCCCGCGCGCCCCCGCCGGCCTCGGCGAAGTCGTCTCCTCCGGCGGCTCCCGCGCCGTCGCGGCCCTGCCGCTGCCGCCCGGCATCCACGACAAAGCGACCCACGCCGCCGACGTCGCCTTCGTCAGCGGCTTCAACACAATCATCCTGATCGCCTCGATCCTCTCCTTCGTGGGAGCGGCCCTGGGCTTTCTCCTGGTGCGATCGCGCTACTTCGTCCAACCAACCGACGGCGGAGCCGCGGCGGTCTAACCACTCCGGACGCTGAAGCAGCGGGCGTCCGGAGTGGTT
>CBIHMQ010000210.1:0-3747 GCA_966211075.1 uncultured bacterium | reverse complement strand
GTCCCCTTGCCCGACATCCGCGAGTAGCGGCCGTCGAGCGTGTCCATCACCGAGCCGAGGACGAAGGCGACGCCGGCGAGGAAGAACAGCCGCTGGGTGACCAGGGCGGCGGCAATCAGGTTGCCGACCAGCCCTGCCATCGAGATCGCGTTGGGGGTGAGGCGGGACTCGATCAGCCGATCGCGGGCGTATGCCCGCAGCTCCTGCCCGTTGCGACTGGGAGCACGACCGTTGCGTCGACCGCCGGGTGCCCGCTGGGGCGCCGAAGGTTCCATGGATACCTGAGGCTAGAGGTTCGGGAGGAGGTTGGGGGCGACCGGCGCCGCGCTAGGCCTCGACCTCGTGCGGGGCCTTGCCGGTTCGAAAGGCCCAGGCCTCGGGACGGCTGCGGGCGAGGCGGGTGGCGACCAGGGCCGCGGTCAGCGCCACCAGCCAGCCCAGCACCGCGTCGATCCAGTAGTGGTTGGCGGTGACGATCGTCACCCAGCTGACCAGCAGCGGCCAGCAGGCCCAGAGCCCTTTCGCGACCCAGTTGCGGCAGACCAGGAAGGCGCTGCCGCCGATCATCATCGCGAAGGCGCAGTGCATGCTCGGCACCGCCGCGTAGGGGTTGATGAAGATCTTCGCCAGCGAGGAGTCGTGGCCGACGTCGGAGTAGGCGTTGAGCGTGTCGACGAAGCCGAACTCGGGGAACATCCGCGGCGGCGCGGTCGGGTAGAGCGTGTAGCCGACCAGAGCCAGGCCCATCGCGGTCACGAACATGTTGCGAACGAAGTAATAGGACTCGTTGCGGAACAGGTAGAGCCAGAGCAGGAAGCCGAGCGCGATCGAGAACTGCGCGTTGAGGTAGATCTGGTTGGCGAAGTCGATCACCCACTGCGCCGGCAGGAAGAACGCCTGCAAGCTCGGCTCGAAGAAGGTCCCAAGCGATTTCTCGAAATCCATGACCTGGACCCCGTGCGCAATCGCCAGGCCTTTCTCGGAGTCGACGATCCCGCGCACAAAGGTGTAGGCGAGATCGACGGAGACGAGCACGGCGATCTGGCGCCCGAAGTCGCCCCAGCCCTTGGGCAGCTTGCTTCCTACCGCTGAAAACGCGCGAGACACGGAACAGAACATTGTAATCCGCGCGTTTACGGCGCCAAGCAGCGCGGAACCGCGCGATTTCGACGCTCAGGACCGAACTTCGGCGCTCAACGCAGGAAGCCGAGCACGCGGCCGACCAGCTCCGGCCGGTCGATCCAGGGCCAGTGGCCGGCACCGACCGCGACCTCCAGCTCGGCGCCGGGCAGGACGGCGGCGTAAGCCTCGCCGAATCGCAGGGGCAGGTAGGCGTCCCGGTCGCCCCAGAGGACCAGGGACGGGCACGCGATGCGGCCGAGGTCGCGGCCGGCGACGGCAAGCCGGTCGGGATCGGCGTGCCGGTAGAGCGCCAGCGTCGCTGCCTGAGTGCCGGGATCCCAGTGCCGCCAGATCATCTCCACGAACTCGTCCGGCATACGGCCGCGGTCGCCGCGCGCCTGGCGCAGCAGCAGCGCCATCGAGGACCGCGTGGTCGTCCGGTTGAGGAACTCGCCGACGCCGCGGCGGCGCCAGAGCTGGGCGATCCAGTGCCAGCGGTATCCGTGCAGCAGCGGCGCCGCGTCGATCACGACCAGCTTCTCGATCAGCTCCGGACGCCGCTGCGCCCCGATCAGGGCGAGCGAACCCCAGTCGTGGACGACCAGCTTGCGGGGGCCGACGCCGAGCTGCTCGAGGGCGCTCTCGAGGAATTCGGAGAGCCCGTACATCGAGTAGTGGAAGCGGGACGGGTCGGGCCGGTCGGAGCGTCCCCAGCCCGGCATGTCGATCGCCAGCGCCGGCCCGTCGTCGGCGGCAAGGAACGGCAGCCAGTCCGCGCCGTGGGTCGGATTGCCGTGGCAGTAGACGGTCGGAGTCCCGTCCCCCGGGACGCGCCGATGGTGCACGCGCACCCCGTCGACCCGCAGCTCCCCCGCTTCGATCGGCGTTCCCATCGCCCTACCTTATGCACGCACTAGGGTCCGCGCGATGGCCTGGAAGCGACCGGACAAGCGGCGGGTGCGGGCGATTCGCGACCGGCTGCGGGAGATGTACGGAGTGCCGGTGAACGAGCCGCACGGGGACCCGATCGCGGAGCTGATCAAGACCGTGCTCTCCCAGCACACCAACGACCGCAACCGCGACCGCGCCTTCGCGGCGCTGCGGGAGACCTTCCCGTCCTGGGAGGAGGTCCGCGAGGCGCCGGTCGGCGCGCTCGAGGAGGCGATCCGGCCCGGCGGCCTGGCGAAGCAGAAGGCGCCGCGGATCCAGGCGATCCTCGAGCGGCTCGGCGAGGAGCCGGACCTCGACTGGACGCGGACGGCGCCCCGCGAGGAGTCGCTGGAGTTCCTGCTGGACCTGCCGGGCGTCGGCCGCAAAACCGCGGCCTGCGTGCTGATCTTCACCTGGGGCATCCCGGAGATTCCGGTCGACGTACACGTCCACCGCGTCGGCGGCCGGCTCGGCCTCTTCCCGGCCAAGGCCTCCTTCGAGCGCGCCCACGACGAGATGCTGGCGATCGTGCCCCCCGAAGACGCCTACGAGCTGCACATGAACCTGATCCGCCACGGGCGCGAGATCTGCCGCCCGAAACCGCGTTGCGGCGAGTGCGGGCTGCGGCGGATGTGCCCCTGGTATCGCAACGAGCGGGAGCGCCAGTAGTATGCGCGCCGCCGAATGAGCAAGCGCACCTTCATCTCCTTCGGGATCTTCGTGCTCGTCCTCGCAGTCGCGATCCCGTTCTTCGTCTTCCGCGAGCGCGGCGACGCCGACAACGGGCCCGAGAAGGTCTCGCAGAACCTCGAGTCCGGGCAGATGCTGTTCGAGATCAACTGCGGCACCTGCCATGCCCTCTACGCGGCCGGGACCGACGGCAACTACGGGCCCGACCTCGACGAACTGCTCGCCCCGAGCGGCCCGCCGGAAGGCGACACCGCCGCCTCGACGATCAAAGCCACCGAAGGCCGGGTGCTCAACGCGGTCGAAAACGGCGTCGACGGCTCCACCACCCCGGGCAGGATGCCCGGCGGCATCCTCAACAAAGAGCAGGCGAAGGAAGTCTCCGAATTCGTCGCCAGCGTCGCCGGCGAGGGTTGAGCCGACGAGGGAGCGGGTCGCCCCGCCCCCTCGTGGTCATCGGTCGCTAGCGGTCGAACTCCAGGGCGCTGAACAGCCCGGCGTGGTCTGAGCTCCAGAACCCGTTGACTGGCTGCAGCCCGGTCACGGTCGAGCTGCGCAGCTCAATGTCGTCCGGGTCGTCGGTCATCACGTGGTCGACCTGGTGGTCGAAGTCGGCGACGCTGCCGCCGGCCCCTTCCGCCAGCAGGCTCGAGTTGAGGCAGCAGCTGAGCGGGTCGTCGGTGCTGCGCTCGACCAGGCCCGCTTCCAGCAGTACCCGGTAGGCCTGCTGGTCGCCCGGCGAGACCGTGTCGTCGTCGGAGTTGAGGTCGCCGACCAGGACAACCGGCAGCTCGCCGTCGGCGGCGGGGCCGCCGGGGGCGACCAGCTCGCCGGCCTGCAGGGCGCGGATGCTCGGCACCAGCGCCGCCGGGTCGAACGCCTCCAGGTGGGTGTTGACGAACCGGAACCAGCCGCTGCCGCGGACCTTGGCGTCGGTCGCGGTCCAGCCGCGTTTGATCGTCAGCGGTTTGCCGAGGATCGGCACTTCGAGCAGGGTTTTGAAGTTGG
>CBIHMQ010000209.1:0-3751 GCA_966211075.1 uncultured bacterium | reverse complement strand
CGGGCCGCCCTCGCCGGCGACCAGCAGGCCGCGCTTGCGCAGCGCCCGCCGATCTATGCCCCGCGCCTCCATCGGCGCGGGATTCTCGCTTACGCGACGGCGAAGGAGATGGGCTCGGGGCCGGTGCGCTGGTCGGCGTGGCGAGTGTCCGAATGGCGGCGGTCGGGAACCGCGGCCGACTTACCAGTCAGGAACGACTGCGGAACTTTTCGGCCCCTATAGGGGTCGGAAAGTTCCGCAGAAATATTCTCGGCCTGGTTGCGGCTTCGCGGCCGCCCAGCACTACTAGGAGGGATTGGCGAAACCCCCGCACGCGTCCGGCGGCGGCGAACGCGGCGCGGTTCGGCGTCCTCGGTCGGCCAAATAGCTCTGCTATTCGGCCTTCCTGCGTCCTTGTCCCGCTTGGTCCGGCGCTCGCCGGCCCGCGCACCCGGGTTTCGCCGATCCCTCCTAGGAGGTCGCCAGGCCGATGGCGATCAGCGGGAAGGCGCACATGACGCCGAGGTAGGCGCCCATCGCGGCCCCGGTGGCGGCGCTGGCGGTACGCGAGCGGGTGCCGGCGACGACGCCGACGAGGAAGATGAAGGCCGCGATACCGAGGCCGAGCCAGAAGACGGGGGGCATTGCGTTCGCGAGCCTATCGAAACAGCAGGATTCAGCCGCTTCGCATCAAATGCTCCCGGCATGAACTCCACGAGCGGTAAGAACAGCAAGCTGATCCTCGCGGCCATGATCTTCGCCGTCTCGATGACCTTCATCGACCAGACGATCGTCGCGATCGCGATTCCGACGATCCAGGACGACCTCTCGCTCTCCTCGACGGGGGTGCAGTGGATCATCAACGGCTACCTGCTCTCGCTCTCGGCGCTGTTCGCCTTCGGCGGCCGCCTCGCCGACATCGCCGGCCACCGCCGCATGGTCACGATCGGCGTCGTCGTCTTCGCCACCGCCTCCGCCCTCTGCGGGGCCACCCCGACCGGCTCGCTCGACGAGCCCTGGCTGATCGTCTTCCGGATCGTCCAGGGCGCCGGCGCGGCGATCATGTTCCCGGCGGCGCTGGCGATCGTCCTCAACGCCTTCCCGGTCCGCGAGCGCGGCCGGGCGATGGCGATCTTCTTCGCGGTCGCCGGCGGCCTCACCTCGATCGGCCCGATCGCCGGCGGCTACATCACCGAGTGGAGCTGGCGCGGGATCTTCTGGATCAACATCCCGATCGCGATCATCGCCCTGATCCTCACCGCGATGGCGAAGCCGGACAACGAGAAGCACCCGGCGCCGCTCGACTACCGCGGCACGGTCCTGATCACCGGCGGCATGGGGCTCGCCGTGCTGGGCCTGCAGCAGTCGAGCGTCTGGGGCTGGAGCGCCGCCACCACCTGGATCTGCATCGCCGCCGGCCTGCTGCTGATCGCCGCCTTCGTCCGCTACGAGCTGCGGATCGCCGACAAGCACCCGCTGATGCAGATCAAGACCTTCAAGGACAAAGCCTTCGCGGTCGACAACGCGATCCTCTTCCTGCTGATGATCCCGTTCGTCCCGCTGTTCTTCTTCGCCAGCATGTACGCGCAGATCTCGCTCGGCGAAAGCGCCTCGGAAACCGGGCTCTACCTGCTGATCTTCTTCGCCGGGTTCGCGGTCGCCTCGCAGCGCGGCGGACAGATCCTCGACAAGGTCGGCGCCCGGCCGGCGATGGTGTCCGGCTGCGCGATCGCCGCGGTCGGCTTCTACCTCTGGGGCCAGTCGCTGACCGAACTCTCGGTGAGCGACCAGTGGTACTACATCGTCATCGCCGGGATCGGGGTCGGGCTGGTCTTGAGCCCGGCCAACACCGACGCCCTCAACCGGGTCCCGAAGAGCCGCTACGGCGAGGCGACCGGGATCACCCAGACGGTGCGGAACTTCGGCTCCAGCCTCGGCCTCGCCGTACTCGGCTCGATCCTGATCGTCCAGAACAGGTCGAACCTGGAGGCGACCGCGGCGGAACACGGCGTCCCCAAGGCCGCCGCCGACGAAATCGCCGACACGATCAGCCAGGGCGCCGCCAGCGCGGAAGACGCCCCCGAACACCTGCCGGCCGCCGTGCAGAAGGTCGTCGACAACATCCCCCACGACTTCGCGCTCGCTTCGCGGACCGTCTTCTACGGAATGGCGGCAGTGATGGCGGTCGCTTTCGTCGTCGCCTTGGTCGCGATGCCGAGCGGCAAAGTCGAGGAACAGGTCGAGGACGAGCCCGCCGAGCCGCCGGTAGCTCCGGTCGCCTGACGCTGGTACGTTCGCCCGGGTGAGGACCCGGCTCGGCGGTTTCGCGGCTGCACTGACGGCGATCGCGCTGCTGGTGGCGGGGGGCGCGGAGGCCGCGCCCCCGCAGCAGCAGCTGGCCGAGCGCTACGCGCCGATCGCGATGCTGCGCGAAGAGCTCGATCCTCCCTGCGAAAAGACCGCCGAGCAGTACCAGCCGACCAGCGTCGCCACCGTCCTCGGCAACCCCACCGTCGACCTGACCAGGTACGTCGACGGCGAGGGGCTCGAAGACGTCAAGCGGGCGCCGACCGCGGCCGACGTCGCCGGCCTCGGCGACGGCTACTACCTCGACCTCGAAGGCGAGGCGCTGGGCGACACCTGCGTCTACTCGCGGGCCTTCCACGAGCTGGTCGAGGACGGCAGGGCGCCGGCCGTCGCCTACGCCCACATCGCCCGCGAACCGAACCACGTCGGGTTCGTCCTGCAGTACTGGTTCTTCTGGTACTTCAACCAGTTCAACGACCTCCACGAGGCCGACTGGGAGGGCATGCAGCTCAGCTTCGGATCCGACACGGTCGAGGGAGCGCTGGGCGAAGAACCGAGCGAAATCATCCTCTTCCAGCACGCCGGCGGCGAGCGCGCCAGCTGGGAAGACCCCAAGGTCAAGAAGGAGGGGACGCACCCGATCGTCTACCCGGCGGCGGGCTCGCACGCGACCTTCTACGACTCCGCCGTCTATATAGAGAACGGCCAGCACGGCTCCGGCGTCGGCTGCGACAACACCTCCGAGCCGCTCCGCGAACTGCGGCTGCGCCCGGTCCTGCTCCCCGAAACCTCCTCCGAGCAGGGCCCGTTCAAGTGGCTCAGTTACCGCGGCCGCTGGGGCGAACGCGAAAAGGGCTTCAACAACGGGCCGACCGGGCCGGTCACCAAGACGGTCTGGCGCGAACCGTTCGCCTGGATGGCGGAGCAGCGGACCACCAGCCCGCGGCTACCGGGCGGCTCGATCGTCGGCCCGCAGGTGACCGGCGCCTTCTGCGGCGCGGTCGCCGCCGCCTCGGACCTGATCAACCTCGACGCCCAGTCGCGGCCGGCGGCGATCGCGACGATTCTCGGCATCCTGCTCCTGATCGGGCTGGTCGTCGGTTTCACCAAGTGGGGCCCGGTCGACCTCACCCAGCTGCGGGCGCGGCGCTCCTTCGGGCAGCTGGTCCGCAGCGCCCGCCAGCTCTACGGTCGCCACTGGGCGCCGATGGTCGGGGTCGGGCTGGCGGCGCTGCCGATCGTCGGCGGCGCCAACCTGCTCGCCGGGCTGCTCGGGTCCGGCAGCTCGGTCGACGACGCGGCCGGGCGCGGCGGCTTCAACCTCGCCCTCGGCGACCTCGTCGAATTCTTCGCGCGGCCGGCGGCGATGGCGGTGGTGGCCGGGGCGGTGGTCGTCTTCGTGCGCCTCCTGGTCGAGGCGAGGCCGGCCGGGTTCGGCGCCGCCTGGCGGGGGCTGGCGCCGAAC
>CBIHMQ010000208.1:0-3785 GCA_966211075.1 uncultured bacterium | reverse complement strand
GACAAGCTGCTCGATTCGCCGCTCGATCAGTGCGGCACGCGAGCCGTCCAAGCGGCTGCGGGCCGCACTGATCGAGCGGCGAATCGAGCAGCTTGTCTCGCGCCGGATCGAGGCCGATCGCCTCGAAGTCTCAGAGCTGACCTTCGCGACTCTCGGCGCCTTCCCCGCCGATGATCCCGACAGGAGCCTCGCCTGGCACGAGGGCGCCCGCGCCCTCTACACCTACCGCTACCGCCACGGGATCGAAGGCGACGGTCCCGATCCGCTCGGCGCGCAGCCGCGCGGCGCCGCCGCGCGAGCCGATCGGGCCCGCGCGCAGCGCCGCGTCGCGCAATCGCAGCGTCGCCTTGGCCGCACGGCCGCACGCAGCGCCCAGCGCGAGCATCGCCGCGAACGCTCGGCGAGCCGCTGAGGCGAAGAAATTCAGGGGGCACTTCGGAGCGCCGCCGGACAGAACCACCATGCGCGCCTTCATCCATTCACAGCCGGGGAGCATCGGCCCCGACTGGCGCGAGGCGCGCGACGTGGAAGGGCTCCGGCCACCTCGTCAGGCACACCACCGACGCGGGAGCGGAATCCACGCCCTGATCGTCGCGCGCGGGGGTTCGCGGCGCCGGGTTCCTGCTCCCGCGTCGGGCCTACTTCTCGGCTAGCGGCGCCGCGACCGCTCGGCGCGATAGGCGTCGAGGTCGCGGAGGAAGGCGAGGACGCGGCGGCCCCAGATCGGCAGCACCCACACCACCAGGAGGACAATGTACGGCGCGGGTAGGTGTTGGGCGAGTGGGTCCATAGTGCCTCTTCACAAGAACAGGGAGGCACGTTGACCCCGCTGCCCTACCCTGACCGTAGGGCGTATGGCCGTCCTAACCGGAGGGGAATTAGCCGAACGGTCCGCCCTAACGCTCGATGCCGAACTCCGCTGCCGCCGGCGTCGCCGGCGGCTGCCTCGGCGGCGCCGGCGCGGATGGCTCGGGGGCCGGGGCAGGCTCCGGCGCCGGTTCTTCGGCCGGCGCTTCCGGCGCCGGTTCAGGTGGCTCTGGCAGGGGTGCAAGCTCGGCGGCGGCAGCGCTCGAGACCGGCTGGCGCCTTTCCTCGAGCATGCCTCCCGCCGTCGCCCGTCGCCGCCGTTTCTCCGGCCTCGCCGGCCGTCGATCTTGCCGTGGCCTCTCGGCAGTCCGGACCTTCGGCGCTGGATCCGCGATGCGGATAGGCGCCTCCTTCGACCCGCCCTCGAAGCTGCCGATCGCCACGGCGGCGAACCCGACGATCGCGACTCCCCCCCCGAGGACGACCAGGCGCGCGTTCACCCCGCGCGTTCTGCCGTATCCGCCGGCAATCCGGGCCGTTACACGCTTTAGCGTGAAACGAGGTCGAGCGGCCCGACTGTCGGCAGCGTCGGCGCTCGGGGGCGACTCGGCGCCCCCCGAGGACAGTGGCACGGCATCGCTGCCCCAGTCCGTCTCCCGGCTCATCAAGGCCCCTCTGCGAGCTGCCGCAGCGCCGGCTCCTCAAACCACGGCCTGAGCCTGAGCTGAGCCGGGGGAAGGTGCCCGTAGACGAGCAGCGCGCTACCCGGCTTCGCTCCCCGGACGACGTTGGCCGGCGCAAGGTCGCGATAGGTGCTTCCCTCCGTCGCCGACGCGCGGCCCTGCTCCCCGGCCGTCTCGGAGCGCTGGCGAAACTCGCCGTCCCCGACGACCTGGCTGATGTACCGGAGGGTGTCGGGGTCGGCGACGCCCGAGCAGAAGACCTTGGCGCGGTGGTTGTTGAAGATCGTCGGCGCCCTCGCCCCGTAGCGGGCGCTGACTTGGGCGAGGTCCTGAAAGACGGTGACGAGTTGGATGCCCTGGCCGGCGCCCGAGGAGGCGATGCCGTCCAGGTCGGCCGGCGCCGCGATGTTGGCGGCCTCGTCCAAGACGATCAGGAGCGGCGGATCGAGCGGCTTGCCGGTCTGCGCCGAGACCTCATAGACGACCGAGACAAGCTCGCTGATCATCGCGGCGAAGACGATCCGCAGGCGCTCCTGCTCATGGGCCGGGGCGCAGAGGTAGAGCGTGTTCGCCTCGCCGTCCAGCAGCGCGGCCGGGGTGTAGTCGGCGGCCGAGGAGGCGTCGAGAACGAGCGGGTCGGCGAAGGCCCCAAGGATCGTCTCGGCCGTCGTGTAGATCGAGCTGCGCTGGCGTTCCTCGCGGTTCCAATTCGCCTCCCAGGCGCGCGCCGCCTCCTCTGAGCCGGTCGCCCGGAGCCGCTTCGCCACCTCTACCTCAGCCTCTGCGCCCTCATCCAGCCAGCGGATCACGTCGCCGATCTGCCCGCCGCTCCTGGCGGCGGCGAACAGCAGCGGCGAGATCAGCTTCTCGGCCGCCGAGTACCAGAAGTCAGCGTCTTCTAGTCCGGCCCCGCCACCAGTTCGCGCCGAGCTGGCAAGCCAGTGGGCAACCCGCATCGAGCCCCGCCAGCTCCCGCAACCCGAGAGCGGCGTCGCCTTGATCGAGTCCAGGCCGGTCGCGGCGGTCGGGTCGAAGACCATCGCCTCGCCGACCTGGCGGCGCCGCCCGATCGTCGCCAGCAGCAGATCGCTCTTGACGCTCGTTGCCAGCACCGGTCCCTGCCATTCGAGGATCGCGGGGATCGCGAACCCCGAGGTCTTCAGGCTGATCGTGCTTGGCCCGACGACGAGGACCGAGGCACGCTCCTCAGCGGCGAGAAGCCGCCGGCCCTGGCGGCCGAGGATCAGCCGCCCGGCCTGCGGGGCGCCGACGTGCAGCTCGCCGAGGTCGCGTCGCCGCGCCCAGCGGGCGCCTTCCGCCTCCCGTCGCCCGCCCCGCCCGTCGCGCAGGCGACGGTCGAGGAGGTGGACGCCGAGCGCGATCAGCCCCAGGCAGGCCGCGATGGCAAAGGCCCCGGTGCTGTCGGCGATCCCGCTCACGCGGGACCCGTCCGGCCACCGCCGGGACCGCCCCCGGCAATCGCCCCTCAGCTCGCCCTACGGCCTCGCTGCCCCGACCTGATCGCCGGTCCGCATCCGGGCATCGGTATCCACTAGGGCAAGCTCCTGGCTCGACAGCCGGAGCTGCACCAGGAAGGAGCGGCGCCCTACCTGTACGAGCATTTCCCCTCGCCGCAGGGTCACCACCAGCTCGGCCTGCGTCGCGGTCAGGCCGGCGACGCCTTCGAGCATTTCGAGCTGGTCGGGAGGCTGGGCGAGGAAGACCCGAACGTCGGCGTCGGCGAGCAGCCCTTCGGCGATCCGCGACTCGCGCGACCCGGCGGCCCCGACCGCGCCCAGGTCGGAGAGGCGATGCAGGGCGAAGATGTTCTGCACGCCGTGGGCTCGGGAGAGCTTCATCGAGCGCTGAAGCCATTCGGCGACGCCCAGGTCGGCGGTTATCCGCCATGCCTCGTCCACGGCGAGGATCATCTTCGGCGGGTCTTCCTCGCCGGCCTCCGCGACCAGCTTCCGCTCCATCACGACGCCCTGCAACCAGGCCGCCGCGCAGGTCATAAGGATTCCCAGCGCCGCCGACTCCTGAACCGCGCTCAGGTCGAGCGCGACGAAGCCGGCATCGAGGTCGAGCCCCGGCGAGGTCGGCCCATCGAACATGCCCCGCAGGTCGCCCTCGCAAAGCCGTTGAAGCGCAAACGCGGCCTGCCTCGTCGCCGCCGAGAACTCCTCCGCGTTCATCACCATCGCCGCTGTCGTCTCGGCTCCGGGATGTAGGAGCGCCTGCACGACCTCCGGCAGCGTCGGCTCGTCGGGGTTGGTGACCATCACGGCGCGGAGC
>CBIHMQ010000207.1:0-3792 GCA_966211075.1 uncultured bacterium | reverse complement strand
GCTGCTCGCCGCCAGCGGCCTGACCGCGCTGACCGTCCCCGGCGCCTGGGGCGGCGCGGCCGAGAAGGTCGACCCGATCGCCGTCTGCCGGGTCCGCGAGATCCTCATGGGCACCTGCTCGCACGCCGACTCGCTCTTCGCGCTGCAGGGCATCGGCAGCTTCGCCCTGGCGCTGGCCGGGGGCGATGAGCTGCGCGAGCGCTGGCTGCCGGGGGTGGCCTCGCTGGACTCCATCGCGGCGCTGGCGCTGACCGAGCCGGACGCCGGTTCCGACCTGAAAGCGATCGAGACCGCGGTGCGGCCGGACGGCGGCGGGCTCCGACTCGACGGCCACAAGGCGTTCATCTCCAACGCCGGCGACGCCGACTTCTACACCGTGCTCGCCCGCGAGGAAGACGGCTACTCCCTCTTCGCGGTCGACGCCGGAGCCGAGGGCCTCACCGTCGAGCCACTCCCGGACCTGATCTCCCCGCACGTGATCGGCGACGTCGTCTTCGCCGGCGTCGAGCTCGGGCCCGAGGACCGCGTCGGCGCGCCCGGCGAAGGCTTCCGGCTCACCCTCAGCACCCTCGCCACCTTCCGCGTCTCGGTCGCCGCCGCCGCGGTCGGCCTCGCCGACGCGGCGCTGCGCGAGGCCACGCGCCACGCCGCCGGGCGCGAACAGTTCGGCCGGCCCCTGATCGCGCTCGGCCCGGTCGCCGGCCTGCTCGCCGACTCCTGGGCGGACGTCGAATCGACCCGCCTGCTCACCTACGAGGTCGCCGCCGCGGTCCGCGAGGACCCGCTCGCCCAGCTCGACCGCTCCTCCCTCGCCAAGCTTGCCGCCTCCGAGGCCGCCGGTCGCGTCGTCGACCGCTGCGTGCAGGCGATGGGACGCTTCGGCCTCGTCGAGGGCGGCAAGGTGGAGAAGCTCTACCGCCAGGCCCGGCCGCTGCGGATTTACGAGGGTGCTTCCGAGGTGCTGCGCCTCGGCATCGCCCGCCGCCTGGCCAAGGACCTGGCGACGGGCTCCTGACCGTGGGCGCCTACTTCCCCCTCAGCCTCGTGAACGAGACCGTCCAGTGGACCTGGGTCACGTAGCTGTAGGCAGGGTCGTCTTCCCCGTAGATGCCGTCACCGATCGTGATCCACTTCTGCAGCTTCGGGTTGAAGAGGTCGTCGGGGGACAGGTCGGCGAAGAGCGGCTCCTCGGTGCGGGCGTCCGTCACGTCGAGCAGGAAGGGGTAGGTGAACCCGAGGGTGGGACAGTGTTCGTAGAGGTCCTTGGCGGAGTTGTCGCTGTGGAGCTGCAGGCCGTTCCGCTTCTCGTCGCTGAACTCGAGCTCGACGTGCCACTTGGGGACGACGCGGGGGCCGCAGTCGGGACGGACCGGTTCGGCGCCGCCGCCGTTGTCTTCGCAGTGCCTCGCCGCATAGGTGACGGCGGGCGTGTAGCGGCGGTTGACCCGGGCCACCACCGGCACGCCGAGGGATGAGCTGCCGGAGAAGATGTCGGGGTTGAGGTCGTCGGGGAAGTAGGTCGCGGTGATCACGAACGGCTTCTTGGTGGCGAAGCTGAGTCGCTCGCCGCCGTAGGAGTGATCGCTGCTCTCGCAGTCGTTCGCCGCATCGAGGTTGTTTTTCCAGCTGGTGTTGGAGCGGCCCTCGATCTCGACCTTGAACTTGGCCATCTTGAAGCCCTCGTAGGAAGGGGTCGCCGCGGCGCCGCCGGCGAGTGCCAGGGACAGGGTCAGCGCCGCCGCGATGGCGGCCAGGAACGCCCCGGCCCTCGCCTTGCTTTTCGTGTTCATTGCTTCTCCTTTCGTTGGTCGGCCGGTCGCCCGGCCGCGTTCTCGGTTCTGTTCAGGCCGGGAGCGCTCGCGGCGCCCCGGTCAGCTCCTCGCAGCGGTCGGCGAACGCCCCGGGCGGGTCGCCCGCACCCAGCTCGGCGGCTGCTGCTTTCGCCCCGGCGCGGTCGGCGATCGCCTCGCGGACGGCGGCGCGCAGGCGCTCGGCCCGCAGCCGCCGCCGCGGCACGACCCGGCCCGCGCCGCACTCGCGCAGGCGCCGCCCGATCTCCGGCTGGTCGCGGCCGAAGGGCACGGCGACGACGGGGACCGAGGCGGCCAGGGACTTCTGGACGATGCCCATGCCGCCGTGGCAGACGACCGCGGCGGCCCGCCGCAGCACCGGCCCGTGCGGGACGAAGCGCTCGACGCGGGCGTTGGGAGCCTCCGGCAGCCGGGCCGCGCTGGCCGCGTCGGCGAGGGTGACCAGGACCCGCACCGGCTCCTCGCGCAGGGCCTCGATCGCGGTCGCGGCCAGCTGCTCGTCGCCCTGGTAGTCGGTCGAGCAGGTGACCAGCACCCAGGGATCGCCGTCCTCATCCAGGTAGGGCGGCCCTCCCGGCACCGGGCCGGGCGGGTCCCAGGAGCAGGCGCCGACGAAGCTGACGTTGGCCGGCGCGTCGGTGCGGGGGTACTCGAGGGGCGGGCCGGTGAGGACGAGCACCCGGTCCGGCGCCGCGAAGAGGTCGATCGGCGAGTGCAGCGGCTCCAGCCCCCTGCCGCGGCGCAGCTCGTTCAGGCCCGGCAGTAGGGCGCGGGCGTAGGCGCGCTCCACCAGGGCCCAGCCAAGACGGTCGCGCAGGGCCCCGAGCGGTCCGCGCGCCGGCGGCAGCGCCATCCCGTAGGGGGGGATGCCGGCGCCAGGCAGTGGCAGCAGCGACGGCAGGGTCATCGCCCACGGCGCCCCGGCCCGCTCCGCCGCGACGCCGGCGCCATAGGCGAGCGCGTCGACCAGGACCGCGTCGGCGCCGGTCTCGGCGCACGCCCGCTCCAGGTCCGGGGCGTCGAGGGCGGCGCGCTCGAGCAGGGCCCGGTAGGCGGTGCGCAGGCCGTTGCCGCCGCTCTCGCCTCCGGGCCGGATCGCCGCGATCCGCGGATCGACCGGCTCGGCGTCGAGACCGACCCGGCGCAGCCCGGCGACCAGTGCCGGGTCGGTGCGCACGTGCACGTCGTGGCCGCGGCGGCGCAGCTCCATGAGGCCGGGCACCAGGGGAAACAGGTGGCCCGCCGCCGGCGAGGTGTAGGCGAGGAAGCTGGTCATCGGGGAGTCCTTTCGGTCGGTTCGCGCTGCCCTCCCAGCGTCGCCGCGACCGCCCCCCGCTTCCATTGGGGGTATCCCTCGCCGGCCCCTCGCCCGGCCCGGCCGGCTACCTAGACTGGCGCCGTGGAGCTCGTCGGCCGGAGCAGGGAGACCGCGGAGATCGAGCGCGCCGTCGACGCCGCTCACGAGGGCGAGATGCGGGCGCTCGCTGTCGTCGGCGAAGCGGGAATCGGCAAGAGCGCCCTGCTCGACTCGACCGCCGCCGCCGCCGAGCGGGCCGGGATGCTCGTGCTCCGCGGCCGCGCCGCCGAGCACGAGCGCGAGGTGCCCTTCGGGCTCGTCGTCGACGCCCTCGACGACCACGTCGCCGGCCTGCACCCGAGCCGCCTGGCCGCGGTCGGTCCCGAGCTGGGCGCGGTCCTCCCCGCCGCCGGTGAGGCAGCCGCGCCGGCGGCGCAGGCGGGCGCCGCCGAGCGCTTCCGCCACCACCGGGCGCTGCGCTCGCTGCTGGAGATGCTCGGCCGCGAGCGTCCCGTCGCGCTCCTGCTCGACGACCTGCACTGGGCCGACGAGGCCTCCGCCGAGCTGGTCCTGCACCTGCTGCGGCGCCCGCCGCGGGTCGGCTTCCTGCTCGCGATCGGGATGCGGCCCGGGCCGGTCGCGGAGCGCGTCCGCGACGCCGGGCGCCGCGGCGAGGCCTGGCTG
>CBIHMQ010000206.1:0-3798 GCA_966211075.1 uncultured bacterium | reverse complement strand
CGGAGGCTTTCGGCGCCCGTTCCTTGCCGCAAGACTGGGTGCCGCCCTTCGGGGCGCCGGTGCAGCCGTCGCTCCCCTGACCGCCGACGAGGGTGTCGGGACCGCCGCCGCCGACAAGCTTGTCGTCGCCGAGGCCGCCGTCGATCACGTTGGCCTGGCGGTTGCCGATCAGGGTGTCGCGGAAGGCCGAGCCTTCGACGTCCTCGAAGCCGAACAGCTTGTCGTGGCCGTCGCCGAGGGCGCGGTGCCTGGCCAGCGAGACCCAGACGCCGTCCCCCTTGCCGCCCGCGACCTTGGTCGCGAAGGAGGCGATGTCGTCGCCGCCGGCCCCACCGGACATCCGGTCCCATCCGTAGTCGCCGTGAACCAAATCTTCGTTGCCGGGGCCGCCGTTGACGATGTCGATGCCGAGCGCGCCGGCCGCCTCGTCGCGATGGCCGGAGCCGCCCATCACCTTGTCGTCGCCGAGGTCGCCGACCACTCGATCCTCGTCGCCGGCGCCGCCGTCGACTTCGTCGTTGCCGCGGCCGCCGTGGATCAGGTCGGAGCCGGGGCCACCGCAGATCAGGTCGTTGCCGAGGCTGCCGTAGATCTGGTCGTCGCCCTCCCCGCCCCAGATCACGTCGCGACTGGGGGTGCCGTGGATGACGTCGTCGCCATCGGTGCCGACGATCTTCGCCTGGCGACCGTGGCAGCGCGGATCTTCTTCATCTGGCGCGGCGGCGGCGATGCTCGTCACGAACACCGCGCAGAGCGCAAGCGTCGCCGCGACCCCCCTGGCTCGACTAGTCACGTTCGGGTAATCGTACGTCAGGCGCTGCGAATCAGCTTCTTGTTGACGAACTCGTCGGCTCCGTACCGGCCCAGCTCGCGTCCGAAACCGGAGCGCTTGAAGCCCCCGAACGGCAGCTCCGGGCTGTCGGCGCCGACCAGGTTCACGTAGACCATCCCGGCTTCGATCCGGTCGGCGACGCGCTCCGCCTGCTCCTTGTCGGCGGTCATCAGGTAGGAGCCGAGGCCGAACGGGGTCTGGTTGGCCACCGCCACCGCCTCCTCCTCGGAGCCGACCCGGTAGACCTGCGCGACCGGCCCGAAGAACTCTTCCTGGGAGGCCTCGTCGCCGGGCTCGATCCCGGTGAGGATCGTCGGTTCGAAGAAGTTGCCGTCGCGCTTGCCGCCGACCAGCACCTCGGCGCCGTTCTCGACCGCCCGCTTGACCTGGTCCTCGAGCCGATCGGCGGCCGTCGCCGAGGAGAG
Organism: uncultured bacterium; assembly: GCA_966211075.1. GTDB lineage: Bacteria > Actinomycetota > Thermoleophilia > Solirubrobacterales > 70-9 > VAYN01. The sequence goes on along the minus strand of CBIHMQ010000206.1, from coordinate 2,541 downwards.
CGGGCCGATCTCGGTGTCCTCGGCGGCCGGATCCCCCGGCTTCGCCGACTCGACCTTCTCGCGGAACTTGGCGAGGAAGTCGTCGTAGAGCTCGTCAACGACGATGAAGCGCTTCGCCGCGTTGCAGGACTGGCCGGTGTTGTCGAGGCGCGCTTCGGCCGCCGCCTCGGCGGCCCCATCGAGGTCGTCGGTGCCGAGCAGGATGAAGGGGTCCGAGCCGCCCATCTCGAGCACGACCTTCTTGAGGTTGCGGCCGGCGACCTCGGCGACGGCGGCGCCGGCCCGCTCAGAGCCCGTCACCGAGACGCCGTGAATCCGCGGGTCGGCGATCACCCACTCGATCTGCTCGTTGGTCGCGTAGATGTTCTGGTAGACGCCCTCGGGAGCGCCGGCGTCGTCGAAGATCCGCTGCATCGCCTCCGCCGATTCGGGGCACTGCGGCGCGTGCTTGAGCAGGATCGTGTTGCCGATCACCAGGTTCGGCCCGGCGAAGCGGGCCACCTGGTAGTACGGGAAGTTCCAGGGCATGATCCCGAGCAGGGCGCCGAAGGGGCTGCGACGGACCACCGCGGTGCCCTCGCCGCCGAGCAGCTCGATCGGCTCGTCTGCCATCAGACCCTCGGCGTTGTCGGCGTAGAAACCGTAGATTTCGGCCGCGAAGTCAGCCTCCATCAGGGCCTGCTCGATCGGCTTGCCCATCTCGCGGACGATGATCTCGGCGAGCTCCCGGCGGCGCTCGGAGTGCAGCTCGCCGACGCGGCGCACCAAGGCTGCGCGGTCAGCTACCGAGGTCGAGGCGCCCCAGCCCCGGGCCGCGTCGTCGGCACGGCCGATCGCCGCGCGCAGCTCCTCGTCGCCGATCTCCGGGTACTCCTTGACCGTCTCGCCGGTGGCTGGGTTGACTACCGCGTAGGTGCTCATCAGCTCCCTCCCGTGACACTTGGTTTGAGGACTTTCTCCATACCCAGGGCCTCCTCGACCGGAACGTAGGTCGCCCCCACGGCCCCCGCCACCGGCGCGTAGGTGACCTCGCCGGCGGCGACGTTGACTCCGGGCCGCAGCCCCGGGTCGCGCTCGATCGCCCCGCCGACGCCGTGGTCGGCTAACGCGAGCGCATACGGCAGGGTCGCGTTGGTGAGCGCGTTGGTCGCCGTGATCGGGACCGCGCCGGGCATGTTGGCAACGCAGTAATGGATGATCCCGTCGACCTCGAAGGTCGGGTCCCGGTGGGTGGTCGGCCGCGAGGTCTCGAAGCAACCGCCCTGGTCGATCGCCACGTCGACCAGGACCGCGCCCGGCTTCATCAGCCCCAGCTGCTCGCGCCGCACTACATAAGGGGCACGGGCGCCGTGAACTAGGACGGCGCCGATCACCAGGTCGGCGCTCGGCAGCATCTCTTCCAGGGCCAGGGTCGTCGAGTAGACCGTCGAGCAGCGACCGCCGAATACGACGTCGAGCTCGCGCAGGCGGTCGATCGATTTGTCGAAGACGAAGACGTCGGCCTCCATCCCGATCGCGATGAAGGCGGCGTTCATCCCGACCACGCCGCCGCCGATCACCAGCACGTTGGCGGCGGCGACGCCGGGCACGCCGCCGAGCAGGATCCCCCGTCCGCCGAGCGGCTTCTCGAGCATGAAGGCGCCGGCCTGGGTGGCGATCTTGCCGGCGATCTCGCTCATCGGCGCCAGCAGCGGCAGGCGGCCGCGGGCATCCTCGACGGTCTCATACGCGATGCAGGTGGCGCCGGAGCGCCGCAGCCCTTCGGTCTGCTCGGGGTCGGGCGCCAGGTGCAGGTAGGTGAAGAGCAGCTGCCCGGGACGCAGCATCTCGATCTCCGGCGCCTGCAGCTCCTTGACGTGGAGGATCATCTCGGCCCGCGCGAAGACCTCCTCGGCGCCCTCCACCAGCTCCGCTCCCTGGGCGGCGTAGTCGGCGTCGGTGATCGCGCTGCCCTCCCCCGCCCCGGCCTCGACGAGGACCCGGTGGCCGTGCTCGACCATCTCGCGGACGCCGGCCGGGGTGATCGCGACGCGGTACTCGTCCTCCTTGATCTCGCGCGGAACCCCGATCGCCGTCATCGCCCGTCCTCGCTCATGCGACCAGCTCCCGGGCCCGCAGCGCCAGCCAGAACTCGATCCGATGGTGGGCGCGGGAGAGGTCGCGGCCGGTCAGCTCCTCGACCTTGCGCATCCGGTAGCGGAGGGTGTGGCGGTGGCAGTAGACCTGGCGGGCGGCCCGCTCCCACTGGCCGTTCTGCTCGATGAAGGCCTCCAGCGAGCGCAGCAGCTCGCCGCCGTACTCCTCGTCGCCGTTCTCGATCGGGCCGAGGACGCTGTCGCAGTAGAGGTTCAGCGCCTCGTCGTCCTGGATCGAGAGCAGCAGCGTGAAGGCGCCGAGGTCCCGCCAGGAGGCGACCTCCGGGGCGTTGCCGTTGTCGAAAGCGGTCGCTTCGAGGGCACAGCGCGCCTCGTGGAAGGAGTGGCGCAGCCGCTCCGGCGCGGCCGGGCGGCTGGCGGCGGCGCGGACCGAGCCGCGTTCGGG
>CBIHMQ010000205.1:0-3854 GCA_966211075.1 uncultured bacterium | reverse complement strand
AGGTGCTGCGCCTGGCGGGCGCTCTCGAGGCGGCTTCCGAGCACCCGGTCGCGGCGGCGGTGGCTGCCGCCGCCCGGGACGAGCTAGGCGACCTGTCGGCGCCCGAGGACTTCGCCAACCGCGAGGGGCTCGGCGTCGAGGGCGTCGTCGACGGCCATGGCGTCCAGGTCGGGAAGCCGGCGCTGCTCGCCGACTGGGGCTTGGCGGTGCCGGACGAGCTGGCTGACCGCGGCCGCGAGGCCGAGGCGGCCGGCCGCACCGTCGCCTACGTCGCCTGGGACGGCGAGGTTCGCGCCGCCCTGGTCGTCGCCGACCGGATCAAGCCCAGCTCGGCGGGGGCGATCGCCGAGCTGCGTCGGCTCGGCCTGCGGCCGCTGCTGTTGAGCGGCGACAACGAGGCGACCGCCCGCGCCGTCGCGGCCGAGGTCGGTATCGAGGAGGTCGTCGCCGAGGTGCTGCCCGCCGAGAAGGTCGACGTGGTCCGCCGTCTGCAGGGCGAGGGCCGGGTCGTGGCGATGGTGGGGGACGGCGTCAACGACGCGCCGGCGCTGGCCGCCGCCGACCTCGGGCTGGCGATCGGCACCGGCACCGACGTCGCGATCGAGGCTTCGGACCTGACCCTCGTCTCCGGCGACCTGCGCGCCGCCGGCGACGCGATCCGGCTCTCGCGGGCGACGCTGACGAACATCAAGGAGAACCTCGGCTGGGCGTTCGGCTACAACGTCGCGGCCCTGCCGCTGGCCGCGGTCGGCTTGCTCAACCCCCTGATCGCCGGCGCCGCGATGGCCTTCTCCAGCGTCTCCGTCGTCCTCAACGCCCTGCGCCTGCGGCGGTTCAGGTCCTCCTACCTGCAGAATTAGGCGATGAGCGAAGAGCGCTGGAACGAAGTCGACGAGTTCATCGCCGAGCGGCTGGGCCTGGAGGACGAGGCCCTGACCGCCGCCGTCGCCGCGGCCGAGGAGGCGGGCCTGCCGGCGATCCAGGTCTCACCGCCGCAGGGACGGCTGCTGGAGATGCTGGTGCGGATGCAGGGCGCCCACCAGGTGCTCGAGTTCGGGACCCTCGGCGGCTACAGCACGATCTGGATGGCCCGGGCCCTGGCGGCGGACGGCCAGCTGCTCTCGCTGGAGGCAAACTCCGAGTACGCCGAGGTCGCTCGCCGCAGCATCGACCGCGCCGGCGTCGGCGACCGCGTCGAGATCCGCGTCGGCCCCGCCCTGGAGACCCTGCCGGCCCTGGAGAGCGAGGGCGTCGGCCCCTTCGACCTCACCTTCATCGACGCCGACAAGGTCAACACCCCCAACTACTTCGCCTGGGCCATCGACCGCTCCCGCCCGGGCGCCCTGATCGTCGCCGACAACGTGGTCCGCGGCGGCACCCTGGCCGAGGGGCACAGCGATGACCCGGCGACCCAAGCCCAGCGGCGCCTCCACACGGACCTGGCGGCGGACGACCGGGTGGTCGCGACGACGATCCAGACCGTGGGCGGCAAGGGGTATGACGGGTTCACGGTGGCGTGGGTGAAGGACGCCTAGCCCGCCTGGGCCCACTGGCATCCGCCAGGCTCCGACCCCTGCTATCTTTCCCGGTCGGCCCATAGGGCCAAGTTTGCGCCTGCCGTCCGACTCATGGGGCGTGCGGGAGTCCTGTTGTCGATACGAGACCGGAGCAATGAAGGTTCGAGCTTCCGTAAAGCCGATGTGCGAGAAGTGCAAGGTTATCCGCCGGAATGGGGCGGTTCTTGTGATCTGCCAGAACCCGCGACACAAGCAGCGGCAGGGCTGATCGATGGCGCGTATCGCTGGCATCAACATCCCGGTCAACAAACGGATCGAAATCGGGCTTACCTACATCTTCGGGATCGGTCGCTCGACGGCCCAGAAAATCCTCGTCGAGGCGAAAGTCGATCCCAACACGCAGGCCAAGGACCTGACCGAGGACGAGGTCATCCGCCTGCGCGAGGCGGTCGAGAACCGCGAGGTCGAGGGCGACCTGCGGCGCGACCGTTCCCAGAACGTCAAACGGCTGATGGAGATCGGCTCCTACCGCGGCCTGCGCCACCGGCGCGGCCTGCCGGTCCGCGGCCAGCGCACCAAGACCAACGCCCGTGGCCGCAAGGGGCCGCGGCGGTTGAGCGTCGCCGGTAAGCGCAAGGCATAGGAGAGGCAGGGATGGCTGAGAAAAAACCCGGTAAGGGCCGCGCGCGCCGCCGCGTCAAGAAGAACGTCACCTACGGGCAGGCGCACATCAAGACTTCCTTTAACAACACGATCGTCACCCTCACCGACACCGATGGCAACGTGATCGCCTGGGAGTCGGCTGGGTCCGCCGGCTTCAAAGGCTCGCGCAAGTCGACCCCCTTCGCCGCCCAGGTGACCGCCGACGCCGCCGCCAAGAAGGGCATGGAACACGGCCTCGAGCGCGTCGAAGTCTACGCCAAGGGTGCCGGCTCCGGCCGCGAGACCGCGATCCGGTCGCTACAGGCCGCCGGCCTCGACGTCACCACCGTCAAGGACGTCTCGCCACAGGCCCACAATGGCTGCCGGCCGAAGAAGCGGAGGCGCGTCTAGTGGCCCGCGACACTTCCCCCCAGTGCAAGCAGTGTCGGCGCGAGGGTCAGAAGCTCTTTCTCAAGGGTGAGCGCTGCTTCACCGACAAGTGCGGTGTCGAGCGCCGTTCCTACCCGCCCGGTGAGCACGGCCGCGGTCGTCTGCGTCAGTCCGAGTACCGCGTGCAGCTGCGCGAGAAGCAGAAGACCCGGCGCTATTACCAGGTGCTGGAGAAACAGTTCCAGGCCTACTACGACAAGGCTTCGCGGCAGGATGGCGTCACCGGCGAGAACCTGCTGCGGCTGCTCGAGTCGCGCTTCGACAACGTGCTCGTCCGGCTCGGCTTCGCCGCCTCGCGGCGGCAGGCGCGCCAGCTGATAACCCACGGCCACTGGATGATCAACGGCCGTCGCGTCGACATTCCTTCGTACCAGGTACGTCCCGAGGACATCATCTCGATCAAGGCGGGCTCGTCTGCCACCGACACCGTGCGGCGGGCGACTGAACTTGTCTCCACCGTGCCCGCCTGGCTGCAGGCCGATCACGATGCCCTCACCGCCAAGGTCCTGCGCTACCCCGAGCGCTCCGAGATCTCGGCGCCGGTCCAGGAGCAGCTGATCGTCGAGCTGTACTCCAAGTAAGCCCGGAACCCGATTTCTGAAACACGCATAAGCAAGGAACTCATGACCACTGATTTCCAGGTCCCCCGCATCACCTCAGAGAAGATCGACGACCGTCGTGGCACCTTCACGATCGAGCCGCTCGACAAGGGCTTCGGCTACACCTTCGGCAACAGCCTCCGTCGCGTGCTGCTCTCCTCCCTGGGCGGCGCCGCGATCACCAGCGTCCGCATCGAGGGCGTCGCACACGAGTTCTCGACCGTGCCGGGCGTCAAAGAGGACGTCACCGACATCGTCCTCAACCTCAAGGACCTGGTCGTCCGCATGCACACCGATGCCGACGAGGTCGAGGCCCCGCTGGTCGCCACCGGCCCCGGCGAGGTGAGGGCCAAGGACATCGACCTGCCCTCCGGCGTCGAGATCCTCAACCCCGAAGCGCCGATCGCGACCCTCGAGAAAAAAACCAAACTCGAGGTCTACCTGACGATCGGCCGCGGCCGCGGCTACTCGCCCGCCGAAGAGAACAAGTCCGATGAGCAGCCGATCGGCGTGATCCCGATCGACTCGATCTTCTCGCCGATCCGTCGCGCCTCCTACGCGGTTTCCGCCGCGCGCGTCGGTCAGCGCACCGACTTCGACAAGCTCGAGCTAGACCTCGAGACCGACGGCTCGATCGAGCCCGGGG
>CBIHMQ010000204.1:0-3857 GCA_966211075.1 uncultured bacterium | reverse complement strand
GAGCCTGCGGCCCACCGGCTTCCTTCTCGCGACGCCCGCTTCTGTCGCCATCGCTCAGTCCCGCGCGCCAAGCCTTGGATGGTGGTCCCGGCGCGCGGCACTGAGCGATGGCGACTGAAGCGGTCGTCGCGAGAAGGAAGCCGGTGGGCCGCAGGCTCGCCGGCTTCTTTCACGGCCGTCCGCGCCTGCAGGTCGGCGGCCTCCTGGCGGCGCCGGCCGCCTGGCTCGTCATCGGCTATCTCGGCTCGCTTGCGGTCCTGCTGATCAGCGCCTTCTGGACCGTCGATCCGCTCAGCGGCGAGGTCGTCAAGGGATTCAGCCTCGAGAACTTCGAATCGCTGATCAACGAACCCGTCTACCGCAGCATCATCGGCCGCACGGTCCTGATCGCCGCCGCGGTGACGCTCACCGACGCCCTGATCGCGCTGCCGATCGCCTTCTACATGGCGAAGGTGGCAAGCCACCGCGGCAAAGCCCTGCTGATCGTCGGCGTGCTGCTGCCGCTCTGGTCGAGCTACCTGGTCAAGGTGCTCGCCTGGCGGACGATGCTCTCCGAGGACGGGGTGATCAACTGGGCGCTCAACCCGTTCGGCCTTGACGGCCCCGGCTACGGGATCACCGCGGTCTGGCTGGTCGCCAGCTACCTCTGGCTGCCGTACATGATCCTGCCGATCTACGCCGGCCTGGAGCGGATCCCGAACTCGCTGATCAGCGCCTCCGAGGACCTCGGCGCCCGCCCGCTGACGACCTTCCGGCGGGTGATCCTGCCGCTCGTCTTCCCGGCCGTCGTCGCCGGCTCGATCTTCACCTTCTCGCTGACGTTGGGCGACTACATCGCCCCGCGGCTGGTCTCCAACACGCAGTTCGTCGGCACCGCGATCTTCGCCAACATCACCAACGACCTGCCCTTCGCGGCAGCGCTGGCGCTGATCCCGATCGTGGTGATGATCGCCTACCTCGCCGTGGCCCGGAAGCTCGGCGCCTTCGAGCACATCTGATCGGGGCGCGGCGATGAGGCTCTCGAAACGGGCGAGCGCGGGGCTGCGGGCCGTGGTCGGGCTCGGGCTCGCCTTCATCTACGTCCCCCTGCTCGTGATCGCGATCTACGCCTTCAACTCGAGCAAGATCCTCAAATGGCCGCCGCCGGGCCTGACCCTCGACTGGTTCGCCAAGGCCTGGGAAAACGAATCCGTCAAGGAAGCCTTCGTGACCTCGATCGAGGTGGCGCTGGTGGCGACGGCGATCGCCCTGATCCTCGGCACCCTCGCCTCGCTGGCGGTCGGGCGGCACCGCTTCTTCGGCCGCGAGACCGTCTCCTTCCTGGTCGTCCTGCCGATCGCCCTGCCGGGAATCGTCACCGGCGTCGCCCTCAGCAACACCTTCACCCAGGTGCTGGGAATCAGCCTCGGGCTGTTCACGGTGGTCGTCGCCCACGCCACCTTCTGCATCGTCGTCGTCTACAACAACACGATCGCGCGGCTGCGGCGCACCTCGGTCTCCTTCGAGGAGGCCTCGGCCGACCTCGGCGCCACCACCTGGCAGACCTTCCGCTACGTGACGGTGCCGAGCCTGCGGACGGCGCTGGCGGCGGGCGGCCTGCTCGCCTTCGCGCTCTCCTTCGACGAGATCATCGTCACCACGTTCACGCTCGGCGCCGGCGAGGAAACGTTGCCGATCTGGATCTTCCGCAACCTCTTCCGGCCCACCCAGCTGCCGGTAGTCGACGTCGTCGCCCTGGTCGTCGTCCTGCTCTCGATCATCCCCGTCTACCTGGCCCACCGCCTCAGCCGCGAGGAGGGCGGCGCCACCGGCGGGCGCGGCGGCGGCGCGGTCGCGGCCGAGGCGACCGCCGAGCCCTAGGGGCGGGCGAGCTTGGCGGACTGCTCGGCGCCGAGGTAGGGCGCCAAGGTCAGCTCGACCAGGTCGGGCAGCAGCGCCTCGAGCTTGTCGGCGCGGCCGGCGTTGATCTCGCGGACGATCAGGGAGACGATGCCGCCGACCAGGGTCGTCTCGGTCGCCTCCGGCAGCGGCCGCTCGCCGGCGTGCTCAGGCCGGCCGGCCTTGAGGATCTCGACGAAGCCCTGCATCGACTGGCGGTGGCGGGCGGCGATCTCGCCGCCCGCGGCGATCGGCTCGATCATCACCACCCGAGCCAGCTCCCGCTCGCCGGCGAGGAAGCGCAGCATCGTCGCCAGCGCCGCCCGCACCTGCTGCGGCCAGTCCTCGAAGGACTGGGCCGCGACCTGCATCGAGTCGCGGATGTGGTCGGCGACCATCTCGTAGGCGGCCAGGAAGCAGGCTTCCTTGTCGGCGAAGTGCTCGTAGAAGGTGCGCCGCGAAACCGCCGCGGCTTTGGTGATGTTGGCGACGGTGGTCGAGTTGTAGCCGCGCTCGGCGACGGTGTCGACCAGTGCCGTGATGATCCGCTCGCGCTGGTTCTGGGCGATGAACTCGCGCGGCAGGCCGTGCCGGCCGGCAGGCAGGCGCGGCACCCCGGCCGCCGGCGCCTCCGCCTCGCTCGCCTTCTTCTTGGCTTTCGCCGTCCCTTTGGCCATGCGGCGACGACGATACCGACGCCCCCACCCGCCCCGCCTCAGCGCAGCGGCTGGACCAGTAGCTCGTCCTCGGCGGCGCGAGCGCCGATGTAGGGCATCATCGCCATGTAGACGAGCTCCGAGAGGAAGTCTTCGCGGCGCTCGAGGGCGCCGCCGCGGACTTTGGTCATGACGGTGCCGTAGATCGCCCCGGTAACCATCTCGGCGGTGCTGCGCGAGACCGTGGCGGGGTTGGGGAGCTCCTCGCGGCCGGCGTCGATCAGGTCGGTAATTCCCTGCAGAACGGTATCGCGGCGCGCCTGGGCCCGGCTGCCGGCGCCGTTGACGCCGACGACGAGAAAGCGGGCCCGCGCCGGATCGGCCTGCAAAAAGCGCATCGCCGCCCAGGCCGCTGCCCAGACCCGGTCGTGCCAGTTGCGCGGCCCGGCGTAGGCCGTGGTCGCGGTGACGCAGAAGGAGTCGGCGACGTCGTCGAGGACGCGCAGAAAGCAGTCCTCCTTGCCGTGAAAGCAGCGGTCGAAAGCGGCCCGGTCGACGCCAGCGCGGGCGCAGACCATTGCCAGCGTCGTCGCCTCGATCCCCTGCTCGGCGACCAGCTCGACCAGGGCAGCGGAGATTTGCCCGCGGGCCGGGTCCTCGCGCGCGGCGGGCCCGGACTCGGTGCGAGTGCTCACGTGCCCGCGGTCCTGCCCTGCGCTCGTTCCCTCAGGCGGCGACCCGCGCCTGAGCGGCGTCGGCGGCACGACCCGCCTCGACCTCGCCGACGTACGGCGTCAGCGTCACCTGCAGCATCTCCGGGAGCAGCCTCATCAGGTCGTCGACATCGTCCGCGACCAGGCGCTGGTGGACCAGCCAGGCGATCCCGCCGGCCAGCGCCACCTCTAGCCCGTCCGGCAACAGCCCGGCACGGGGGTTGTACTCCCGTCCCTCCCGTAGCAGCGGCGCCACGCTCTCCAGCATCGCCTGGTAGCGCGCCAGCCCGGCGGCGCCCGCCCCCTGCGCCTCGACGATGCAGAGCTTCGCCCGCGGCCGCTCGCGGATCACCATCTCGAGGAAGATCTGCAGCCCCGCGGAAACCTGCTCCTCCCAGGGCTGGCTGGTGTCCAGCAACTCGCCGAAGACCTCGCGGGCCGCGTCGACGCTCTCGTCGAAGGCGGCCAGGAAGCACTCCTCCTTGCCGGAGAAATGCTCGTAGAAGGTGACCAGGGCGACGCGGGCCGTTTTCGCGATCAGCTCGATCGTCGTCTTCTGGTAGCCGCGCTCGTCGACCAGCTCGGTCATCGCCAACAGGATGCGCTGGCG
>CBIHMQ010000203.1:0-3868 GCA_966211075.1 uncultured bacterium | reverse complement strand
GCTCGGTGATGGACACGCTCGACGGCCGCTACTCGCGGATGTCGGGCAAGGGGACCCTGTTCGGCGCCTTCCTCGACTCGACCTTGGACCGGATCGAGGAGGGGATCGTGCTGGCCGCGGTGGCCGGCTACTTCGCGGCGATCGGCGACGACTTCGCGGCGGCGATGTGCGTCGTCGCCGTGCTCGGCTCGCTGATGGTCAGCTACACCCGGGCCCGCGCCGAGGCGCTCGGGGTCGAGTGCAAGGTCGGCCTGGCGACGCGTCCTGTCCGGGTAGTCATACTCTCGATCGGTTTGATCTTCGCCAAGGGGGCCGGGATCGGCGATTTCGAGCTCCTCGCCCCGGCGGTCTATGCGATCGCGGCGCTGACCATCATCACGACGTTCCAGCGGGTATGGCATGTGCGAAACGAGCTTTCCGGCGAGCGATCCAGCGCCCAGAGCGGCGCCAGCGAGGCGGAGGACCTGTAACCAGCAAAGCGCCGGGGTGTGTTCTGCCCTCCAGCGCGATCCAGGAGGACTTCGAATTTCATGAGCGATAGCAACGGAGCAAACGGCAGCACCAACGGCGCCGCCCGCCAGGACGAGAAGGTCCGGGTCGCGATCGTCGGCGTCGGCAACTGCGCCAACTCCTTCATCCAGGGCGTCCAGTACTACAAGGACGCCGATCCGGCCGACGAAGTGCCGGGCCTGATGCACGTCGACCTCGGCGGCTACCACGTCCGCGACGTCGAGTTCGTCGCCGCCTTCGACATCGACTCCGAGAAGGTCGGCAAGGACCTCTCCGAGGCGATCTGGTCGGGCCAGAACGACACGATCAAGTTCGCCGACGTGCCGAACCTCGGCGTCACCGTGCAGCGGGGGATGACCCACGACGGGCTCGGCAAGTACCTCAAAGAGAAGATCGTCAAAGCTCCGGGCGAAACCGCCGACATCGTCGGCGTCCTCAAGGAGACCAAGGCGGACGTGCTGGTCTGCTACCTGCCGGTCGGCTCCGAGGAGGCGACCAAGTGGTACGTCGAGCAGGCGCTCAAGGCCGGCGTCGGCTTCGTCAACTGCCTACCCGTCTTCATCGCCCGCGAGGACTACTGGGACAAGCGCTTCCAGGAGGCCGGGCTGCCGATCATCGGCGACGACATCAAGTCCCAGGTCGGGGCGACGATCGTCCACCGCCAGCTCGCCCGCCTCTTCCACGACCGCGGCGTGCGGCTGGAGCGGACCAGCCAGCTCAACGTCGGCGGCAACATGGACTTCTACAACATGCTCGAGCGCGAGCGGCTCGATTCGAAGAAGATCTCCAAGACCAACGCGGTCACCTCGATCATGGGCCACGACCTGCCCGAGGAGAACGTCCATGTCGGCCCCTCCGACTACGTGCCGTGGCTGACCGACCGCAAGTGGGCGCACATCCGCCTCGAGGGCAAAGCCTTCGGCGACGTGCCGCTGACCGCCGAGCTGAAGCTCGAGGTCTGGGACTCGCCGAACTCGGCCGGCGTCGTCATCGACGCGGTGCGGCTGATCAAGCTGGCGCTCAACAACGGCATCGCCGGCCAGCTCGACGGGCCCTCCAGCTACCTGATGAAGTCGCCGCACACGCAGCGCCCCGACGACGAGGCGCGCGAACAGACCGAGGAGTACATCGCCGCCAACGCGCGCGGCAAGTCGCTCCCCGGCGCCGCCCCGGCCGAGACGCCCAGCAGCGCCCAGGCCTAACCGTCTACCCATAAGAGCCCGCCGAGCGCGGGCTCTTATGCTCTGGTCCGTGCCCCCGGCCGAGCCGCTCTCGATCGCCCAAGTGGCGCCCTCGCGGCGGCGCGTCGAGCCCCGGGTGAGCGAGTTCGTCGAGCGGGTCTCCGACGAGCTGGAGCGGCGCGGCCACCGGGTCCTGCGGGCGACCACCGGCGACCGCGTAAAAGGGATGCTCGGGCCCTCCTCAGGGCTCGACGTCGTCCACGTTCACGAGCCGTTCGCGCCGAGCGTCTCGGCGGCGGCGCTGCGGCACTCCTACGCGCTCAACGTCGCCACCTTCCACGCCCCGCAGGAACGGGTCCTCTCGACCCAGGTGGCGCGGCCGCTGGTCGAGGTCTTCTTCGGCCGGATCGACGCCCGCACCGTGACCAGCGCCGAGACGGCGGCGCTGCTGGAGCGCTACTTCCCGGCCAGCTACGAGCTGGTCGAGCCGGCGGGCACCGCCGACGGCTGGGGCCGGGTCGTCGACGAGCTGGAAGCGATTTACCGGCGCCTGGTCGCCCGCCGCCACGACCCGACCGGCGACCCGGAGCTGCGGGCGCGGATCGCCAAGCGGCCGCTGATCGAGGTCGACCTGCACATGCACACCGACCACTCCGGCGACTGCGCGACCCCGGTCGAGGTGCTGCTGCAGACGGCCCGCGACCGCGGCCTCGGGGCGATCGCGATCACCGACCACAACGAGGTCTCCGGGGCGCTGGAGGCGCGGCGGATCGCCGAGGGGATGGACGACATCGAGGTGATCGTCGCCGAGGAGGTGAAGACCGCCGAGCAGGGCGAGGTGATCGGACTGTTCATCGAGGAGAAGATCCCCAAGGGGATGACGATGGCGGAGACGATCGCGGCGATCCGCGAGCAGGGCGGGCTGGTCTACGTGCCGCACCCGTTCGACCGCTTCCACTCGGTGCCGGACTACGAGCACCTGATCGAGATCATCGACGAGATCGACATCCTCGAGGTCTTCAACCCGCGGGTGGCGGTGACGGAGTTCAACGAAGAGGCGATGCGGTTCGCCCACAAGTACCGGATCGTCTCCGGGGCCGGTTCCGACAGCCACGTCGCCCAGGGGCTGGGCAGCGTCCGCACCCGGATCCACGACTTCGAGGGGCCGGCCGAGTTCCTCGAGGCGATGCGGGACGCCGACATCACTCGCAAGCACAAGAACCTCGTCTACGTGCAGACCCTCAAGTTCCTGCAGACGACCGGGCGGCCGAAGGCGCCGAAACGGCGGGTCCCGAACGCCAAACCGGCCCGCGGCGGCAAGCCCCGCAAACGACGCTCGGCGAGCAAGAGCTGATGCAGGGCGGCCGCGCGAAAGGAGCCACGCCCGGGCCGTCAAAGAACGCTGGGCAGATGCGAAGCCTCGACGACGAGATCCGCGAGAAGTACCTGGAGCGCGCGATTCGCGAGCTCAACCAGGTCAGCCGCGAGATCCAGGAGTGCCATCACTGCCCGCGCGGCAAGCTGATGCCCGTGCTCGGCTCCGGCCACCCGCAGGCCGACATCTTCATGCTCAAGCACGCGCCGATGAGCTCGGAGGTCGAGGAGGGCGTCGCCTTCTACGGCCGCTCCGGCAACGCCCTGATGAAAAGCTTCAAACGGCTCGGGATCGACCCCCTGGTCGTCTACGGCACCCTCTGCGTCAAGTGCCCGATCGCCGAGCCCGACCTGGCCGCCCAGGAGTGCGTCGCCCGCCTCGCCGAGGAGCTGGCGATCGTCCAGCCGAAGATCCTCGTCGTGATGGGCGAACCGGCCCTCCGCGTCCTCAACGGCCTAGCCATTCCCCTCTCCCGCCCGGTCGAGCAGCGCGAGGGCGACATCCAAGCCTTCACCCCGACCATCGACGCCCTCTACGTCCCCGACATCGACGACTCGCTCGACGAGGAGGGAGCCAAGCAGCGCTTCTGGCGCGCTTTCCGAACGCTCGGCGAGTGGTACGAGGACCTGCCGCCGTACTGACGGACGCCAGAAGTGGAGTTGGTGGGAGTTTTCCTCGCTATGCGGGGATAAGTCACACCAACTCGCGGAGGTACTCAGTCGGCGGTCGGGAGTGCGGCTGGCTTCGAGCCGTCGGGGCCGCGGCCGTTGGACTCCGGCTCGGGGGCCGGGTGGGCGCTGGG
>CBIHMQ010000202.1:0-3869 GCA_966211075.1 uncultured bacterium | reverse complement strand
GGCCAGGACAGTCACCGCGGCAGGCTCGCAGATCGACCCCGGATCGGGGCTGAACGCGGCCAGTAGGATCGCGGGCCGTGGCGGAGCAGGTGCCAGCGGTCTGCGACGTGCTCGCGACCATCGAGGGCCGGGACTGGCGGCGCCTGGAACGGCTGCTCCACCCGCAGGTCCACTGGACGACGGCGGTCGAGGAGCACCTGCACGGGCCGGCTGCGGTCGTCGCCTGCCTGTCGGAGGACCCGCCCCCGGCGCCGCCCGCCTACCACGAGGTCCGCGACGGCCTGATCGTGCGCTGGATCGACATCCCGGGATGAATTTCTCCGGCCGTGTCGATTTCGGCGATCCTCGTTCGTCGCCTGGGTAGAAAGAGGGAAACCGGCTCCGGCCGGGCCCGCGAAATCAAGGAGGAACGAGATGAGAGTGATGGCGATCGTGAAGGCGAGCAAGGACTCCGAGGCGGGCGCGATGCCGAAGGAGGAGCTGCTGGCGGCGATGGGTCAGTTCAACGAGGAACTCGCCAAGGCGGGCGTGATGCTCGGCGGCGAGGGGCTGCACCCCTCCTCGAAGGGCGCCCGGGTCAGCTTCGGCGATGGCGAGCCGCGCGTCACCGACGGCCCCTTCGCCGAGACCAAGGAGCTGATCGCGGGGTTCTGGATCCTCCAGGTCGACTCCTTCGAGGACGCGGTGGAGTGGATGAAGAAATGCCCCAACCCCCACGACGAAAGCGGTGAGATCGAGATCCGGCAGGTCTTCGAGGCCGAGGACTTCGGCGAGGAGCTCACCCCGGAGCTGCGCGAGCAGGAGGACCGGGTCCGCGCCCAGGCCGAGCAGAACCAGTAGGCCGTATCCGGAAGATGCGGGGTTCTCCCGCGGCAGGGGGGAGAACCTCCGGCGCCCCGGCCATTGGAGCCGGGTGCGCCAACCGGGATGCCCATCGTCGAGTGCCGAAGCCGCCCAGGCCCTGATCGAAGAGCTGCTGATGACGGCGCTCGGGCTCGGCGCCGTCCTCTCCTCGATCCTCGACGAGCTGCCGGAGGACGCCTTCCCCGGCGAGGACCGCGCCGCGGTGCTGCTGGAAATGGTCGTCGGCAGCTCGCGGCCGGCGGCGGAAGCGGCGGGGGAGATGCAGTGCTGGGAGGCGAGCGCGCTGATCGGGGCGGTCCGGGACCGCGTCCTCACCGATCTTCGCGCGGCTGCGGAAGCGGCCCGTCGCGAGCGCTGAGCTCGCCGGGCAGCCGCCGCGTCGCCCAGAACGAGGCGAGAACGAGCAGGGCGGCGAACAGGATCGCCGTCTTCAGCGCCTTCAGCTGGGCGCTTTCGTAGTGGCCGACGACGGCCTCGACCGCCGTCGGCTCCAGACCCTCTTCGCGGGCGGCCGCTTCAACCGAGCTGGCGGGCACGAAGCTGGCGCCGGCGGCGGCCCGCACCTCGACCTCTTCGTGGACGGCGGCGGAGAGGTGCGGGTCGTCGGCGACGTTGGCGGTGAAGGCGCCGATCAGGCCGGTGATCACCACGGCCCCGAGGAAGGCGGTTCCCAGCGAGGAGCCGAGCTGCTGGGCGGTGTACTGGAGGCCGCCCGCCTCGCTGCGGTCGGCGTCACCGACCGCCGACTGAACGACGTTGCCGAGCTGGGAGACGATCAGCCCCATGCCGACGCCGAGCACGCCCATCGCGACCAGGAACGAGGCGTTGTCGAGCTGCGGCTCGATCGTCTCGAGGAGCAGGAGGACGGCGACGAAGGCGATCGCGAGCCCGACCCGGACCAGCAACCGCGGCGCGAAGCGGGAGGACAGCGCCGAGCCGGCGATCGAGGCGAGGAAGAGGCCGACCGAGGCCGGCAGCATCCGCACCCCGGTTTCGAGCGCGTCGAGCCCCTGGACGATCTGCAGGAACAGCGGCACCGTGAAGAAGATCCCCATCAGGACCAGGTTCTGGGCGAGCAGCATCGCGACGCCGCCGCGCAGCGCCGGCACCTTCAGCAGGCTGAGGTGGACCAGCGGCGGCAGGTCGTTCGCTTCGCGCCGCCGCTCCCAGGCGGCGAAGGCGCCCAGCAGTAGCGCTCCGCCGGCGATCGCGAATGGCGTCAGCGAGAACCCGAACGGCGTCAGCGGCGAGCTGCGCGGCTGCAGCCAGCCCCAGTTGCTGGCCTGCAGGACGGCGAAGACGATCACCGCGAGGCCGGCGGCGGAGAGGGCGCCGCCGACCCAGTCGACGGCCGCCCGCGGCTCGGCCGGCGGCTCCTCGCGGATCAGCCGCGTCCCCAGGGCGATGCCGATCGCGACCACGACCTCGCCGACGAAGACCAGCCGCCAGGTGAAGTCGGTGGTGACCCAGCCGCCGAGGATCGGGCCGACGGCGATGCCGGCGCCGGCGACGCCGCCGAGGACGCCGTAGGCGAGCGCTCGCTCGCGGCCCTCGTAGGAGCCGGCGACGAGGGCGACCAGGGCAGGGAGGACAAGGGCGGCCCCGATCCCCTCGAGGATCGACCAGCCGAGTACCAGGCTCGGCACGTTCCAGGCCGCGGCGGTGAGGCCGGAGCCGACCGCGTAGATGCAGATCCCGATCAGGAAGGCGCGGCGGCGGCCCAGCTTGTCGCCGAGCTTGCCGCCGATCAGCATCAGGCTCGCCATCACCAACGCGTAGAAGGCGATCACCGCCTGGATCGTCGTCACCGTCGTGTCGAAGTCCTCGACCAGCTGCGAGATCGCGACGTTCATCACCGCCTGGTCGAGGACCATCAGGAACTGGGCGGCCGCGAGGACCGCGAGGATCGCCCATCGCGTCACGTCGGCGAGCCTATGTGTCGAGGCCCCGGCTGCGGCGCTTGCGCCCGTGCTTAGGATGGGCGGCCGATGTCCCTCCAATCCGTCGGTTCCCTGCTCGAGCGCGAGCGGGAGCTGGAGACTCTCGGCCTGCACCTCGACCGCGCCCGTCACGGCGAAGGGTCGCTGCTGGTCGTCGAGGGACCGGCCGGGATCGGCAAGACGACGCTGCTGCGGGCGGCGGTCGAGATGGCCCGGGAGCGGGAGATGGCGGTGCTGCAGGCGCGCGGTGGCGTCCTCGAGCAGCAGCTCGAGTACGGGGTGGCGCGGCAGCTGGTCGAGAAGCCGGTCGTGCAGGCGAGCGCCGAGCGGCGGGCCGAGCTGCTGGCCGGGCCGGCCGCCGCCTCCGGGGCGGCGCTGGGGTTGGCCGAGCTGCCCGCCGACCAGGGCCCCGGCGGCGACCCCTCGGCGGAGATCCAGCACGGGCTGCACTGGCTGGTCGCAAACCTGGCCGAGGAGGCGCCGCTGCTGGTCGCCCTCGACGACGCCCACTGGGGCGACGCCGCCTCGCTGCGGGTCGGCGCCTACCTGGCCCGCCGCCTCGACGGGCTGGCGGTGACGATGCTGGTCGCGACCCGCAACGACGAGCCCGGTTCCCAGCAGGAGCTGCTGGCGGAGCTGTTCGCCAGCGCCGAGCCGACCTACCTGCGGCCGGAGCCTCTGGCCACCGACTCGGTGGCGGCGCTGCTCCGCGACGCCTTCGCCGACCGCGAGCCGCCGGCGGAGCTGGTCGAGGCCTGCCGGCGGGCCAGCGGCGGCAACCCCTTCCTGCTCACCGAGCTGGCCGGCGAGCTGGTCGCCGGCGGCGACGATCCCGAGCGCACACCGGTGACGCTGGTCGACAGCGCCGGGCCGGTGGCGGTGCGGCGCTCGCTGCTGCTGCGGCTCGGCAACCTCGGCGAGGAGGCGCGCCGGCTGGCGCAGGCGGTGGCGATCATGGGCGGCGAGGCGGAGCCGCGCCACGCGGCGGCGGTCGCGGGCCTCGGCGCGGAGGCGGCCGGCCGCGCCGCCGACGTCCTCGCCGCCGCCGGCATCCTCGAGGCCGGG
>CBIHMQ010000201.1:0-3876 GCA_966211075.1 uncultured bacterium | reverse complement strand
CCGATGGTCTCGGCGCCGGCCCGCGAGCGGGTCGTCGCCGCGATCGACGGCGCCCTCAGCGACGGGGCCGAGCTGCTGCTCGACGGCCGCGGCGAGGCCGGCGCCGCCGGCACCCTGCTCGGGCCGACCCTCGCCGTCCCCGCCGACCCCGAGTCGGAGCTGGCCCGCGACGAGCTGTTCGGCCCGCTGCTGACCCTCGTCGAGGTCGACGACCTCGAGGCCGCCATCGAGTTCGTCAACGGCTCCCGATACGGCAACGCCGGCTCGATCTTCACCGCCTCCGGCGCGGCGGCACGGGCCTACCGCTACGGCGTCGAGGCCGGGATGCTCGGCGTCAACGTCGGCGTCCCCGCCCCGGTCGCCTGGTTCCCCTTCTCGGGCTGGAAGGACTCGATCGACGGCGACCTCCACGCCAACGGCAGCGACGCGGTCGAGTTCTACACCCGCAAGAAGGTCGTGACTAGCCGCTGGTGAGGTCGACGATCTCGCCCTGCGCGGCGATGGCGATCAGCTCCGGGTCCCCGGTCCAGAGCCGGGCCCCGGTCCGGCGGGCGGTCGCCAGCGCGAAGCAGTCGGCGTAGGAGAGCCCACCTACGGCCTTTGTCCGAGCCGCCTCGACGACGAGGTTCCAGTCGGGGTCCAGAACGGTGAGCTCGGCGCGGGCCCTGCCAACCGTCTTGCGTGCCGCGCTTTCCCCATGGGCCCGGATCAGCACGTAGAAAGCCTCGCCCAGGTTGACCGAGCAGATGACCGGCCGCTCGCGCTGCCAGGCGCCCTCGACACGGGCCGCTGCCGGCTCGTCGTTCAAGAGCGCCAGCAGCGCCCAGGTGTCAAGAACGATCGCCAAAGCGGCCCGTGTCCCTGCGCGCTTCGCGCTTCCGCTCCGCGCGGCGAGCGGCCTCGAGATCCTCGGTGCCGCCACCGGGGAGGTCCGCGACCATGCCCCGCGCCAGCGGACGAAAACTCTCCGCCTCAGCGACCGATGTGGAAGCCGATCAGCTCCGGGACCCGGGCCAGGGCGGCGCCGAGTCGGAGGGCCGCCGCCCCCACCCGCTCGGCGCCCTCCTTGCTCATGATCCCGGCCCGGATCGCGGTGCCGCCGAGCCAGTGGAGGGGCTCGGGCGGGACGCGCCGTGGGGCCGGGTCGACGATCGGCAGGCGGGCGGGCGCATCGCCGCGGCCGAGGGCGAGCGAGGCGAGGGTGCGACCGACCATGTGTGAGGGGCCGACGCCGTTGCCGGTGTAGCCGGCGGCGGCGAAGGCGCGGCCGCCGCGCAGCGGCATCACCACCGGCAGGTGGGTAGGGGAGACATCGATCGGGCCGCCCCAGGCGTGGGTGATCCGCCGTCCCTCGGTGCCGGGGAAGTAAGCGTGCAGCCGTTCGGCCGCGAGGGCGACGACCGCGGGGTCGACCTCGACCCGGCCGCGCAGCCGGCCGCCCATCGAGATCTGGCCGCCGCCGAGCCCGAAGACGATCCGGCCGTCCGGCGTGGTCCGAAAGTAGTGCAGCATCGTGCGGCCATCGGTGATGCACTCGCCGCCGGTCCAGCCGATCTCCTCGAGCAGCTCGGGGAGCGGCTCGGTGAGGACGATGTGCGAGGAGGTGATCGTCAGCCGGTTGTGGAGCGGCCCGCGGCGGGCCCGGGCGGCGCCGCCGATCGCCACCACCGCGGCGCCGGCGCGGACCCTGCCGCCGTCGGTCTCAGCCTCGATTCCGCCCGCCGAGGCCCGCAGGCGCCGGACCGGCGAGTGCTCGTGAATCTCGACGCCGGTGGCCCGCAGCCGCTCGCGCAGGCCGAGCGCGAGGCGCAGTGGGCGGCGACCCCCTCGGGCGAGAGCGGCTCGACCGCGTCGGCGACGCCGAGCTCGCGGCAGGCCTCGACCGGTTCCCCCCAGATCCCATCCTGGGCCGGCGCCGCCGAGACCTGCAGGTAACCGCCGTGGCGGTACCAGGCGTCGACTCCCTGCTCGGCGCAGAACTCGCCGATCCCGGCGACCGCCTCGCTGGAGGCGCGGGCGACGGCGAGCGCCCCCTCGTCCCCCCAGCGCCGCCGCATGTTCGGCAGCGAGAACCACATCACGTTGCAGAAGCCGCCGTTGCGCCCGCTCGGCCCGTTGCCGCAGAGGTCCGCCTCGAGCAGGGTCACGCGCGCCTCCGGCTCCAGCTGCTTGAGGTGCCACGCCGTCCAGAGCCCGGTGAAGCCGCCGCCGAGGACGACCACGTCGGCGCTGGCGCCCCCGACCAAGGACGGTGCCGGCTGCACCGGGCCGACCTCCTGGAGCCAGTAGCCGTGTCTGGTGTGCTCCATCCCTGCGGAGATTGTCGCGGACCCGCCAGTCCGGCCGCGTACACTCGCCTCGATGGCTGGAACGAGCCAGGACGCGACGCCCTACGTCGACGCTCTGCTCGCCTACGCGGCGCTCGACCCCGGGCGATTCCAGGTTCCCGGCCACAAGGGCGGGATCGGCGCGGACCCGGCGATGCGGGAGCTGATCGGCGAGGTCGGGCTGCGCAACGACGTGCCCTCGGTCACCGAGGGCGTCGACGTCGGGCCGGAACCAACCCCGTTCCAGCAGGCCCAGCTGCTCGCCGCCGCGGCCTGGGGCGCCCGCCGCACCTGGTTCCTCATCAACGGCGCGTCGCAGGGCAACCACAGCACCTGCCTGGCCCTGGCGCACATCGGCGGTGAGGTGATCGTGCAGCGCAACGTCCACTCCTCGGTGATCGACGGGCTCGTGCTCAGTGGCCTGCGGCCCACCTTCGTCTCGCCGGAGATCGACGAGGAGCTCGGCATCGCCCACGGGCTCACCCCGGACTCGCTGGCGGCGGCACTCGACGCGACCCCGGGCGCGGTCGCCGCTCTGGTCGTCTCCCCGACCTACTTCGGCGCCTGCGCCGACGTCGCCGCCCTCGCCGAGGTCGCCCACTCGCGCGGGGTGCCGCTGGTCGTCGACGAGGCCTGGGGCGCCCATCTCCACTTCCACCCGGACCTGCCGCGGGACGCGCTCGCCGCCGGCGCCGACCTGGTCACCTCCTCGACCCACAAGATCGTCGGCAGCCTCACCCAGGCGGCGATGCTGCACCTCGGCGACGGCGACCGGCTCGACCCGGCCGTGGTCGACCGCTGCGTCAGCCTGGTCGAAACGACCAGCCCCAGCGGCCTGCTCTCAGGCTCGCTCGACGCCGCCCGGCGCCAGGCCGCGGTCCACGGGGCCGAGCTGCTCGGCGAGACGATCGAGACGATCGCCCGCACCCGCGAGGCGATCGCGGAGATCCCCGGACTCAGCGTCCTCGACGAGCGGATGGTGGGCCGGCCCGGTGTCGCCGGCTGGGACCCGCTGCGGCTCGCCGTCGACGTGCGCGGCACCGGCTCCAACGGCTACCGCCTGTTCAGGACTGCCTTCTACGTCAGCGGTATCGACCTCGAGCTCTACTCCGAGAACGTCGTCGTCGCGATCTTCGGGCTCGGCGAGCCGGCCGCGGTCGCCGGCGAGCGCCTCGTCGCGGCACTCCGCCACGCGGTCGAGGAGCTCGAGGCCGAGCCGGGCCCGCCGCAGGAGAAGCTGGCGCCGCCACCACCCTGGGGCGAGCTGGTCCTGACCCCCAGGGAAGCCTTCCTCGGACCGCAGGAGGTCGTCCCCTTCGAGGCCGCCGCCGGCCGCGTCGCCGCCGAGGGCCTCGCCGCCTACCCGCCCGGCATCCCCAACGTCCTCCCCGGCGAGCGCCTCACCGACGCGACCCTCGACTACATCCGCGAGAGCGTCGCCCACGGCGGCTACGTCCGCGGCGGCAGCGACCGCGAGCTGAAGACGCTCCGCGTGGCCGCCCGCCCAGCAGGGGTGTGGGAGCGAATGCGTCAGGTCTGAAGCCTGATC
>CBIHMQ010000200.1:0-3897 GCA_966211075.1 uncultured bacterium | reverse complement strand
GGCCGCGCCGGCGCCGATGCTCCCGGCCGCCTCGCCCGACTCCAGCAACGGCGGGAGCAGCTCGCGCCGCACCCCGTAGGCCGCCGCCAGCCGCTCGTCCCAGCCGCCCTCGCGGACCGAGTACAGCCCGGTCCCGGAAGCGTCGCTGTGCTCGCCGGCGGCCTCCTCGGTCAGCTGGGCGCGGACGAAGTCCTTGGCGCAGAAAGCCCAGCGCGCGCGCTCCAGGGCCGGATCGCCCCGCTCGGCCAGCATCCGCAGCTGCGGCGCCGTGAACCCGGGCAGGGCGGGATTGCCGGAGGTCTCGATCAACCGCTCCCGGCCGAAGCGTCGCTCGACCGCGGTCGCGGTCGCGGCGGCGCGGTCGTCGCACCAGAGCAGTGCCGGCCGCAGCGGTCGCAGGTTCGCGTCGACCAGCACCGTGCCGTGCATCTGTCCGCACAGACCGACGCCCTCCAGCGGCGGTTCTCCGGCCTCCCGCCAGGCCTCGCCGAGCGTCTCGCGGGCCGCCTCCCACCAGTCCGCCGGCTCCTGTTCGGCCGCGCCCGGAGTGGCGGCGCGCAGCCGGTAGGGCGCTGCCGCGCTTCCCTTTACCCGGCCGCGGACGTCGACGACGAGGGCTCGCGCACCGCTCGTCCCGATGTCGAGGCCGATTGCCGCGGGCAGGCTCATATCGGGGGAGTTTACTTCCTCCCTGGAACTAATAGGCCAAAGCTTTCGTACAAAAGGTTACTTGTAGTTTGAGAATCAAAGCCAAATACGCCCCTTGACGGATGCGACCTGACCTGTTTAAAGTCCACCGCGGGATCAGTTGGGATCACTTTGGAATCAACCTGACCTTCTTTACGGGGTTAGATGAGATTTGGAGGAGATGACGATGGGGAGACAATTCCGATGAGCGACAAACCCCTCGGAGCGCCCGTCGACGCCACCGCCGGAGCTGCCGGCGAGGCGCCGCTGTACGTCCGTCAGGCGACCGGCTTGGTGCGCGAGCTGAAGGCCCGCGACGCCCTGCTGATGACCCTGGCGTTTATCAGCATTCCGCTGGGCTATTTCTTCTTCGCCCAGCTGCCGGGCACGTTCCCGGGGGTGAACGTGCCGATCGCCTTCCTACTCACCGGCCTGCTCGTGGCGCCGGCGATGGCGGTCTACGCGCTGTTCGCGGCGATCATGCCGCGCTCGGGCGGCGACCTGATCTTCGTCGGCCGCGTGATCCACCCACTTGTCGGGTTTGTCAACAACTTCGGGTTCGTCGTCTTCCAGATCTGCGCGAGCGCGTTCCTGATGCTGTTCGTCGTCGATTTCGCGATCCCGAGCATGTTCCAGAACATCGCCCTCACCTCGGGCAACGAATGGTGGGCGAACGCCGCCGCCGACCTGACGAACTCGACGCCGCGCTTCCTGATCACGGCGGCGCTGATCGCCCTGATGACCGGCCTCTACTGCATCGGTCTGAAATGGGTGCTGCGCGTCTTCGTGCCGCTGATCCTGGCCCAGTTCATCGGTGTCCTCCTCACCTTCGTGATCCTTCTCTTCTCGAGCCACGGCGGTTTCGCCGACAGCCTCGCCAGCCTCGGCTTCGGTGGCATCGAAGCCGCCGCCACCAAGGCCGGATTCGAACCGGTCGGCAAGTCGGTGGGCGCCACCTTCGAGTCGGCGGCGCTGCTGATCGCCGTCCCCGGCCTCGCCTTCATGTGGAGCTACTTCGGCGGCGAGGTGCGGCGGCCGCGGGCGACCTCGATGTACATCACGATGGCCGGGGTGGTCATCTCGGTCGTGGTCCTGGCGCTGATCGCCTGGCAGGCCAACCGGGTCTTCGGCGAGAACTTCCAGGCGGCCGCGTCGTTCCTCTCGGCTGAAGACCCCGGGGCCTACCCGCTCAACGCCGAACCCTTCATCAACACCTACCTCGGCATCCTCACCGGCAGCTCCCTCCTGGTCGTGGTGGTCGGCATCGCCTTCGCGATGGGCTGCCTGGCGGCGCCGTTCGCGGGGATGATCCTGGTCACCCGCAGCCTCTTCGCCTACTCGTTCGATCGCATGCTTCCGAGCGGCCTGGCGGACGTCAACATGCGCTTCCACACGCCGGTCAAGGCGACGCTGCTGGTCGGGGCGGTGATGATCGGGTTCCTCGCCGGGTTCGTCTTCTCGGCAAGCACCTTCACCGACTTCATCGCCGCCTCGAGCCTGGCGCTGTTCGTCGTCACCGGCGTCACCGGGCTGGCCGGGGCGCTGCTGCCCTATCGCCGGCGAGACCTCTACGAACTGTCGCCGGTGCGGGCGATCGCCGGCATCCCGGTGATCACGATCCTCGGGCTGCTGGCGGTGGCGATCTACGGGATCTACCTCTACCTGCTGATCGACCGGGTCGGTTTCGCCGACCGGACCTGGTGGTTCGTGATCGGCGTCTACGCCCTCGGCGCGATCATCGCCGCGGTCGCCTATTTCCGCAACCGCGATGCCGGGGTGGACCTCAACACCGCCCTCCGCGAACTCCCCCCGGAGTAGGAAATGGCAGAGACGCGCCTTTTCTTCGCGACCGATATCCACGGCTCGGACTGGTGCTTTCGCAAGTTCGTCAACGCCGCCAAGGCCTACGAAGCGGATGCGCTGGTGCTGGGCGGCGACATCACCGGCAAGCAGCTGGTCCCGATCGTGCCCTCCGGCGATGGCGGCTGGCGGGCCAGTGAGGGCGGCACCGCGATCGACCTGCGCAGCGACGAGGAGCGCCAGACGCTGCTCAAACGCGTGGCGATGATCGGGGCCTACCCGGTGCCGCTCGAGAGCGAGGAGGAAGAGGAGCGGCTCCAGAACGACGTCGCCTTCCGCAACGAACGCTTCCTGGTGGCGATGCGGGAGCTGCTCGAAAGCTGGGTTCAGGTCGCCGAGGAACGCCTCGCCCCGGAGGGCATACCGCTGTACATGATGCTCGGCAACGACGACGAGGAGGAGTTGATCGAGATCATCGATCGCTCCGAGTGGGTCCAGCATGCGGAGGGCAACGTCTGCCACGTCGCCGACGAGTACGAGATGGTCTCCTGGGGCTGGTCGACGCCGACTCCGTGGGACACCCCGCGCGAGGAGAGCGAGGAGGAGATCGCGGCCCACATCGCCGCCATGGCCGACCGCCTGGTCGATCCGGGGCGGGCGATCTTCAACATCCATTGCCCGCCCTTCCAGAGCGGCATCGACGAGGCCCCGGAGCTCGACGAGGACTTCCGGCCGGTGGTCAAGGGGGGCACGCCGCAGAACATCCCGGTGGGGAGCAAGGCGGCGCGCGAGGCGATCGAGCGCTACTCGCCGCTGATCGGCCTGCACGGCCACGTCCACGACGCGGCGGGAACGCAGACGGTCGGCCGCACCCGCTGCTTCAACCCCGGCAGCAACTACCAGCACGGGGTCTTGCGCGGCGTGCTGGTGCGGCTGCGCGGCGGCAAGCTCCGCGACTGGACCTTCACGCGCGGATGACGGCCCGGCTCCAACCTGAGGAGGTCGAGGCCGAGGCGCGGCGCCTGGTCGGCGTCGCCGCCGGGGCTGGCGTCGAGTTGCGCCTGCTCGGCGGCCTGGCGGTGCGGGCGCATTGCGCTCCCGGGGCGCTCGGGCCGACCCGCACCTACAGCGACATCGACGTCGTCACCGACACCGGCCTGGCGGCCGTCGAGCCGGTGATGAGGGAAGCGCGCTACGAGCCGTTCACCCGCTTCAACGCCCTGCACGGCCACTCGCGGGCGATCTTCTACAGCGACGAGGAGCGGCTCAAGGTCGACGTCTTCCTGGGCAGCTTCTCGATGTGCCACACGGTGCCCCTGCGCGACCGGCTCGACGCCGACACGCCGACGGTGCCGCTGGCGGAGCTGCTTCTCACCAAGCTGCAGATCGTCGAGCTGAACGAGAAGGACA
>CBIHMQ010000199.1:0-3941 GCA_966211075.1 uncultured bacterium | reverse complement strand
GGTGATGGTGGGGCTTTGCGACCGCGGCGGCGGGGAGCGGCACCAACGTGAGCGCGAAGGCCACCAGCGTGGCGACCACCGCGAAGCGCTTCGTCATTCGGCATCCCTCCTTCGGGAGGCCAGCCCCTGCGCGCCTGCCAACTGGGCGGCGCCCGACCTACATATATCTAGCCCGCCACGTTACCCAGCGCCGCAAGCCGGCAAACGAGGACGAAGGGATCGGCCGCTTGCCGACCTGGTTAAACGTCTCCCGCTCGTGGCTCTGGAGCACGGAAGTGGAGGATCAGCACCTTGGCGAGGATCATCTCCGGGCTGTCCTGCCCGGCGGTGCGCTCGGCGATCCGGCCCTGGATCTCGAGAACTTCGCCGACCGCGCGGTCGAGAACCTCGATCAGTTCCTGCCATCCCGGCTTGTCGACCGACATCACCGTGCGGCTGATGTGGTTGTCGTCGGGCTCATGAATGGTGCCCGTCACCATCGCCTCGTTGAGGTCCTGGGAAGCCAGGCGGAGGTAGGTCGTGACCACACCCCGCTTCTGCTTGTCGTTGAGCCGCTCCCAAGCGTCGGCATCGAAGTAGGAGCGCCGGGTGGCACGGTAGACGTGTTCGACGACGCGACCGCCCCCGGCCTGCTTCGCCTCGGCGAGTTCGACGCAGCCGAGTTCGCTGAGGCGCTTGACGTGGTAGGCGACGTGGCGCGTCGGCACGCCGAGTTCTTCCGCGAGTTCGCGGGGGCTCGCCGGACGTTGTGAGAGCACCGTCAAAGCATGCGCCCTGGTCGGATGCGCGAGGGCGGCGGCGAGCTGCGGGCTGACCAGGGACGGTTGGGTCCCCCGGGCTCGCGAGGTATCCGGTTGGGGCTTGCTTGGGTCCGACATGAAAAACAGCAGTTTACTCGGGAATGACCCAGGCTTCTCATTTTTTGTCCAAAAGCTGGATTGAAATGAGCATTTTGAGTAATCCTGTCTATCGGGGCCCAGGAGAACGGGCTCGAAGCAGTGATCGCGGGCCCTGACCCTCGGCCGAAACCCCTTTTGACAGGCGAGGGAGGTGAGGTCAGGTGAAGATCACCGTCAGCCCGATGCCGCTGCCGATCGCGAGCATCAAGAAGGGCAACTAGACCTGCCCCGGCAGGTCCGGCCTCGCGGCCCGGACCTGTCCCTCCCAGCGATCAAATTATCCTGTGCATTCGACCGATCCCGGTCGAGCGGATCGGATGCCCACGTGGCGCCGTCCGTCAGTTATCGGAGCCGGCGCGGTCCCAGACGTACAGCTCGACAGCCTCGACGGCGAGCTGCATGAGGCGCTGTGGGGCCAGCAGACCAAGGACTAGCTCGAGCGCGTCTTCTTCGGTGACGCCGGCGTCGACCGCCTCCTCGCCGCGGAAGCCGGCGGCGAGCTTGAGGGCCTCGCGGCGGTTGTCGCCAAGCGAACCGAAGGCGCCCATCAGGAAGTCCCGGTTGGGGACGGGGTGGCCGACCTCGAGCGAGCCGTGCCAGGCGGCGAGCATCGAGAGGTCGTGCTCGTCGAGCTCGGCGATCGCTTTCGCGTAGTGGACCTCGAGCTCGGCCTCGGGAATCTCATCGACCCAGGCCCGCACCGCCTCCCCGAGCAGCTGCCGTCGCGCCTCCCTCCCGATCGAGTCGGCGATGGCACGGACGGCGTCGGCTGGGTCTACGAAACAGAGAGACATTCGCTGGACCGCAATCTAGAGAGGGTGGTAGACGGCAAAAACGGGGCTCTATGCCGCAGTTTGCGGGGTCGGACGCCGCCCGCCTGCATATGGTGAGAGGGGTGCCGCTGAACCTGATCTACGGGCCGCCGAACTCGGGCCGGGCGGGCCTGATCCGCCGCGGCTTCGCCGCCAGCCTCGACCGCGATCCGATCCTCGTCGTCCCCACCCTCGACGACGTCTACGCCTTCGAGCGGGAGCTCTGCGAGGACGGTGCCGTGCTGGGCGGCGCGGCGATGACCTTTGGGGCGCTGTTCCGGACCGTCGCTACCGCCGGCGGCGCCCCGCCCACCGCCGAGCTCTCCCCCGCGCAGCGGCTGCGGGCGATCGCCGTCGCGGTCGAGGCGCGGCGGCGCCAGCTGAGACCGCTGCGGCGCTCGTCCGCGCGCCCGGGCTTCCCGCGCGCCTTCGCGCGCCTGCTCGACGAGCTGCAGGGGGCCGGCATCGCCCCGCGGGCGGTGGAGGCGAGCGCGGCGACCCTGGAGGGATCGGCCTACCTGGGCGACATCGCCGCGCTCTACAGCGGCTACGCCGAGACCCGCGAGTCGCTGGGGCGCGTCGACGCCCACGAGATCGCCCGCGGCGCGATCGAGCTGCTCCGCCGCGACCCATCCTTCTGGGGTGGGCGGCCCGTCTTCCTCTACGGGTTCGACGACCTCACCCCCAATCAGCTCGACCTGCTCGAGGCGTTGACGAAGGCAACCGAGGTGACCGTGGCCTTTCCGTACGAGCCCGGCAACAGCGCCCTGGCCGCCCGTGAGCGCCCGCTCGGCGCCCTGCGCGAGCGGATCGGGGTGGCAAAGGAGACGCGCACCAAGGCGGACCCCCGCAACACCGAGAGCGCCCTGCTCTTCCACCTCGCCCGCGGCTTCGGCGCGGCGGCAGCCGAGCCCCAGCAACCAGACGGCACCCTGACCCTGCTGCGCGCCGCCGGCGCCCGCGGCGAGGCGGAGGCGATGGCCGAGCAGGTCTCCCGCCTGCTCTTCGCCGGCGCCGACTCGGCCGAGATCGCGATCGCCGTCCGCGACCCGGCCCGGCGCGGGCCGGAGATCGCCGCGGCGCTGGAGCGAAACGGCGTGGCGACGGCGCTGGAGGCGGAGCTGCCGATCCCGGGGACCGCCGTCGGCGGCGCCCTGATCGCCATGCTCGAAGCCGAGTTCGGCGACGGCGGCGCGGCGGCGCTGCTCCGCTACATGCGGCTCGGCTCGGGGCTGCCGCGCGGCTGGGTCGACTGGTTCGAGCGCGACCTGCGGCGGGGCCGGGTCGCCGACGCGGAGACGGCCCTGCAGCGTTGGCAGGGCGCCGATCGGGAGCTGCCGCGCGACCTCGAGCGCCTGCGGGCCGCCGCCGGGCGCTCGGTGGCGGCGCTCGCCGCCGAGGTGGGAGCGCTGGCGGCGCGGATGGCGGCGCGCCCGCTGCGCGGCGAGGGCGACGGCCCGACGCCGGGACGGGGCGACGGCCTCGAGCTGCGGGCCGCGGCGGCAATCGGCGGCGCCCTCGCGGAGCTGGCCGAGCTGGGCCCGAAGGCGCCGCGGCCGGAGGAGCTCGCCGGCACCGTCGCCTCGCTCGGCTTCCGCGCCTGGAGTGGCCCGGTCGAGGGCCGGGTCCGGATCGCCGACCCCTACCGCCTGCGGGCGGGACGCTTCGACCACGTCTTCGTCGCCTCGCTGCAGGACGGCGAGTTCCCGCGTCGCGACCGCGGCGGCGACCCCTTCCTCTCCGAAGCGCAGCGGCAGACGCTGGGACTGGAGGCGCGCCGCGACACCGAGGCCGAGGAGCGCTACCTGTTCCAGGCCTGCCTCTCGCTGCCCCGGGAGCGCCTCTTCCTCTCCTACCGCGACAGCGACGAGAACGGCGCCGCCGAGCCGCGCTCGCCGTTCCTCGACGAGGTCAGGCTGCTGCTCGACCCGCCCCCGGATGGCGAGCTTCCGGACGCGGTGGAGGAGTCGCTGACCCGAAGCCGGGACCGCGTCATGCGGTCCCGGCGCTTCCTGCTGGTTCCGGCGGGCGCCGGAACCGGTAGACGACCGCACCGGCGACCAGCGCCAACCCCGCGGCGACCAGGTTGCCGGGCGTGGCGCTGGCCAGCAGGCCGACCGACAGCAACAGCGCCGCGACCGGAATCGCGGCCCCGCCGGGCAACCGGAACCCCACGTCGTCACGCCGCCGCAGCTCCAGTACGGCGGCCGCGGTCGTGATGTAGGTGCAC
>CBIHMQ010000198.1:0-3945 GCA_966211075.1 uncultured bacterium | reverse complement strand
CGGCGGTGGTCCCGGCGGCGGCTCCGGTCGGGCCGCCTGCGGGGGCGGCCCGGTCCGTGGCTGTTGATAGCCCAACGTCACCACCCCCCGCCGGTGTCGGCCGAGCCGAGTTCGGAGGCGTAGCCGAGCACCTTGGTCACGTAGGCCTGGGTCTCGGGGTAGGGCGGGATGCCGCCGTGCTGTTCGACCGCCCCGGGGCCGGCGTTGTAGGCGGCGAGGGCCAGTTCCGCGTTGCCGCCGAAGGCGCGCAGCTGCTCGCTGAGGTAGCGGGCGCCGCCCTCGATCGACTGTTCGGGGTCGAAGGGGTCGGTTACGCCGAGCCCGCGGGCCGTGTCCGGCATCAGCTGGGAGAGGCCCTGGGCCCCGGCCGAGCTGCCCGCGCCGGGGTCGAAGTTGGACTCGGCCTTGATCAGGCCGGCGAGCAGGGCCGGGTCCAACCCATGGCGGCCGGCCGCGGCTTCGATCTGGGCCGCGAAGGGGGTGGAGGGTGACAGCGATCCGAAAGACGTTGGGGCCCCGGTCGGGCCGACGCCGGGAGCGCCGACGCCGGTTGCGCCAACGCCGCTCGCGAGGGGCGCGGTCATCGGCAGCGACGACGCGCCCGCCATCGCCGAGCCCGGGGAGGCAGCCGTGGCGCTGGCCGAGGCCAGCTCGGCGCCGAAAGATGCGTGGGGGGTGCCGCCGCCGCGCTCGACCCGGGCGATCAGCGCCTGCAGCTCGGCGACCCGGGCCGCGGCGGCGCTGGCGGACTGAAGTCCATTGGATGGCGCCGTCGCGCCGGCCGGGGCGGTCATGCCGCTCTCCCGCGCCGGTGCACGGCCAGGGCCAGCTCGTCGATCGCCGCGCCTTCGGCCCGCGCCGCCTTGCGCGTGTGCTCGGCCAGGCGCCGCTCGCGGAGACGGTCGAGCGCCTGCCGCTCGCGGGCGGCGGCCAGTAGGCCGCTCCGACTCGCCTCGACCTCGCCGTCGCGGTCGCAGAGGTCGCGGGCGGCGGCGGCCCGGTTGCCGGACAGCCGCTCCATATAAGCGCTGACCGCGGCCAGCTCGTTGCCGTCGCGGAGCGGCCGCTCGCCCTGGCCGGTGGCGCTGCGCCGCTCGGTCTCCCGGGCGCCCTCGATCGTCGCCTCGATCTCGCGCAGCGAGCGCTCGCTGTCGACCTGCCGGCCCAGCGAGGCCGCCAGCGCTTCCTGGGCGCTGCGCTCCGCCTGCCGTCGCAGGCCGTGGACGCGCTCGAGCCGGAATCGGAATGCCTGGTCGCTCACGCCCCCGGTAATCGTCCAGAGGCCCATTGCCTTTAGCGCCCGCGGCGGTATGTTGGCCAGGTCCAGTCGACCACTCGACTTTCCAGGCCCGATCGCCCTCCACACCGACATCCCCAGCCGCCGCCAGATCGAGCGCCTCCTGCAGGAGCGGGGCGGCCCGCTGGTCTCGATCTACCTGCCGACGACCCCGATCACCCCGGAGGCCGAGGCGGATCGGATCGCCTTCAAGAACCTCGCCGCCGAGGCCGTCGCCGAGCTGAAGGAGGCGGGCGCCGCGACCCACGATCGCGAGGCGATCGAAGAGTCGCTCGAGGATCTCCACGACGACGAGGAGTTCTGGGCGCTGCAGGCGCACAGCCTCGCGGTCTTCGCCAGCCCCGCCGGGCTGCGCAGCTTCCGCCTCCCGAACCGCCTCACCCCGGCGCTGCAGGTCGCCGACCGCTTCTACGTGAAGCCGCTGCTGCGCACCGTCACCTTCCCGCAGACCGCCTTCGTCCTCGCCCTGGCCGAGGGCTCGGTGCGGCTGCTCGAGGCGACCCCGGAGCTGCCCGGCTTCGAGGTGCGGGTGCCGGACCTGCCGAGCGACGCCGCCAGCGCCGTCGGCAAGGCCTCGATCGCCGACCGCTCCCCGGCCCGGCGCCTGCAGGGCTCGGAGGGCCAGAAGACGCTGCTGCGCAACTACGCCCGCGCCGTCGACCGCGCCCTGCGGCCCGTGCTGGCGGGCCACGACCTGCCGCTGATCCTCGCCGCCACCCAGCCGATCGAGTCGATCTTCCGCTCCGTCAACTCCTACCCGCACCTCGCCGAGACCGCGATCGAGGGCAGCCCCGAGGGCCGTTCCGACGCGGAGCTGGGCGAAGCGGCGCGCCCCGTCCTCGACGAGCTCTACGCCGGGCAGCTGCGCGAGCTGGCCTCCCGTTTCGCGGAGCGCGCCTCCGCCGGTCGCGCCGCGGTCGAGATCAACGACGTCGCCCGCGCCGCCACCTTCGGTGCCGTCGAGACCCTCTTCGTCGACATCGACGCCCACGTTCCCGGCACCGTCGACGAGGAGACCGGCGCGGTCGCCCTCGACGACGCCGAGCGACCCGGCGACTACGGCGTCGTCGACGAGATCTGCCGCCGCGTCATCCTCAACGACGGCACCGTGCTCGCCGTCCGCGCCGCCGACGTCCCCGGCGGCGGCCCCGCCGCGGCGATCCTCCGCTACCCGGTCTGACCGCCTGCTTGGCCCTGTTGGTGTGACTTATCCTCGCCAGGCGAGGAAAACTCCCACCAACTCTCAGACACTGAGGTGCAGAGGCGGGATCGCGCTCGGCCCGGGGGCCGGCAGGGCGGGGGGTCCCGCCGTCACCGGTTCGGCGGGATCGCCCGCGGGAAGGATCTGCGGGGCGCTGGCGGCCGCCGCGGCCAGCGCTTGCACGGCGCGGTCGGTCTCCTCCACCTCGCTCGGCTCCTCGACCCGCTGGCGCAGGAAGCCGTCGATCTCTGCGCGCAGGGCGATCGCGGCGTCGACGTCGGGGTCGTTGCCGGGCTGGTAGGCGCCGATCGAGATCAGGTCCTCCTTGTCGCGGTAGGCGGCGAGCAGGCGGCGCAGGTCGGTGGCGGCGGAGAGGGTCGCGGCGGGGGCGGTCTCGGTCGCCAGGCGGGAGACGCTCTGCAGGACGTCGATCGCCGGGTAGTGGCCGGCGTGGGCGAGGTCGCGGCTCAACACCGCGTGGCCGTCGAGGATCGAGCGGACCGCGTCGGCGATCGGCTCGTTCATGTCGTCGCCGTCGACCAGGACCGTGTAGAGGCCGGTGATCGACCCGGCCGGGCTGGTCCCGGCCCGCTCCAGCAGCCGCGGCAGCAGCGCGAAGACGCTGGGCGTGTAGCCGCGCGTCGCCGGCGGCTCGCCGATCGCCAGGCCGACCTCGCGCTGGGCCATCGCGAAGCGCGTCACCGAGTCCATCATCAGCATCACGTCGTTGCCCTCGTCGCGGAAGTGCTCGGCGATCGCGGTGGCCGCGAAGGCGGCCTTGATCCGCACCAGCGCCGGCTGGTCGGAGGTGGCGACGACGACGACGGACCGCTCCAGCGCGTCGCCGAGGTCGCGCTCGACGAACTCGCGGACCTCGCGGCCGCGCTCGCCGACCAGGGCGATCACGTTGACGTCGGCCGAGGTCGAGCGAGCGATCATGCCCAGCAGGGAGGACTTGCCGACCCCGGAGCCGGCGAAGATTCCGAGCCGCTGCCCGAGTCCGCAGGGCACGAAGGCGTCGAGCGCCCGCACCCCGAGCGCCACCCGCCGCTCGATCCGCGGGCGTCCCAGCGGCTCCGGCGGCGGCGCGATCGCTGGCCGCCGTCCCGGCAGCCGTAGCTCGGAGCCGTCGAGCGGCCGCCCGAAGCCGTCCACGACCCGCCCCAGCAGTGCCTCGCCGACCGGTACCCGGAAGGTCTCGCCGGTCGCCGTGACCGGCTTGCCCGGGCCGATCCCGTGCATCTCCCCGAGCGGCATCAGCAGCGTCCCGGTGTCCCGGAACCCGACCACCTCGGCCGGCACCGGCTCGCCGCCCCGCCCGGTATCGACCTGGCAGACCTCGCCGACCTCGGCGTCGAGCCCGGTCGCCTCGACGATCAGCCCGATCACGTCCCGCACCCGCCCCCTCCGAGCCACCAGATCCGCCCGCCGCAGCGCCTCCGCGGCT
>CBIHMQ010000197.1:0-3974 GCA_966211075.1 uncultured bacterium | reverse complement strand
ATCAAGAACATGGCCTATGCGTGGCGGCAGGCGCTGTTCCTGCTGAGCCTCTGCGCGGAGAGCGAGCAGTCGGCGCTCTTCGCCCGGCTGGCCGAGGCCACGCAGCGGGGACCGGCGGGGCGGCTGCGTCCCGCGGCCGAGACCGGCGACATCGAGCTCTTCGAATCGAGCGACGGCGTCGTGACCGACATCAGGCTGAACACGAGCAAGCCGCCGGTCGACACCCGCGAAGCGGCGAGCTGCGCCGTCATCGCCAAGCCGGACAACCGGCTCTGCATGCTGCCCTTCCCGGACGACTACTACACGGTCGCCGACGCGAGCACGGAGACCGGTCGCCGGATCGACTTCAAAGCGGCGGGGATGCCTGCCAACGCGCTCGGCCAGCGCATCGACCCCGGTCCCTACAACGCCGCCGACGGCTTCAGCCAGGGCTCGACGATCCTCGTCCAGATCCCCGGCATCGAGACCGCGGCCGACGTCGCCGCCACCGGAGCGCCGCCGATCAACCACATCGGCGAGTACCGACGCGGCAACTCGCCCGTGGTCGTGATCGACGCCGAGACCGGCAAGCGCTGGCCGATCTGGGTCGAGATCGACTCGACCGCCAGCGATCCCGCCAAAGCGGCCCTCGAGATCCACCCGGCGACCAACTTCGCCTCCGGCCACCGCTACATCGTCGCCCTGCGGAAGCTGCGCAACGCCGCCGGCGAGAGGCTCGAAGCGCCGGTCGCGTTCCGCTACTACCGCGACCGCGTTCCCTCCAAGCAGCCGGAGGTCAACGCCCAGCGCGGCCGCTTCGAGGCGATCTTCCAGCGCCTGCAGCGCTCCGGCATCAACCCCAGGGACCTCTACCTCGCCTGGGACTTCACCGTCGCCAGCGACGAGAACAACGCCGGCCGGGAGCTGGCGATGCGCGACGCCGCCTTCGCCCAGCTCGGCGACACCGACCTCGCCGACGGGGTCCCACAGGGCGCCTCGCCGAAATTCCAGGTGACGAGCGTAGAAAACGAACCGAACCCAGGTCAGATCGCCCGCCGCGTCAAAGGCACGGTCGAGGTCCCCTGTTACCTGTTCCCGAACTGCGGGCCGGGCGGGCGGATGCAGCTCGACGCGGGCGGGGCGCCGACCCAGAACGGCACCTGGGCCGCCAACTTCGACTGCATCGTCCCGCAGTCGGTGGTGACCGGACCGGCCGGGGCCGGCCGGCCGACGCTCTATGGACACGGCCTGCTCGGCCGCGCCGCGGAGGTCGCCTCCTCGCCGCAGCGGACGCTCTCGCAAGCGCACCAGATCGTCCACTGCGCCACCGACGAGATCGGCATGTCGGAATCCGACCTGCCGGTGGTGGCGGCCTCGCTGCAGAACGTTTCGAATTTCCCGGCGATCCCGGACCGGCTGCAGCAGGGCCTGCTCAACGAGCTCTATCTGGGCCGGGCGATGATCAGCTCCTCCGGGTTCACCACCGACCCCGCCTTCCACCAGGACGGCACGCTGCTGACCGACTCGGTGCTCGATA
This sequence comes from uncultured bacterium, assembly GCA_966211075.1. GTDB lineage: Bacteria > Actinomycetota > Thermoleophilia > Solirubrobacterales > 70-9 > VAYN01. The sequence goes on along the minus strand of CBIHMQ010000197.1, from coordinate 2,458 downwards.
CGGACGAGCTGTTCTACAACGGCAACAGCCAAGGCGGGATCATGGGCGGCGCCCTCACCGCGGTCTCGCCGGACTTCACCCGGGCCTCGCTCGGGGTGCCGGCGATGAACTACTCGGTGCTGCTTCCGCGCTCGGTCGACTTCGACCCCTTCGCGGCGATCCTCTACCCGTCTTACCCGGACGAAACGGCGCGGCCGCTGGTCCTCGACCTGATGCAGATGCTTTGGGATCGCGGTGAGCCGAACGGCTACGCGAACCGGATGACCGACGACCCGCTCCCGAACACGCCGGCCCACCAGGTGCTGATGAACGTCGCCTTCGGCGACCACCAGGTGACGATCTACCAGGCCGACGTCCAGGCCCGCACGGTCGGCGCGGCCGCCCACCGCCCCATCCTCTTCGACGGGCGCTGGCCGGACACCGACGTGCTCTGGAACGTCCCCTCGATCCGCAGGCTCCCCTACACGGGCTCGGCGATCTACTACTGGGACAGCGGGCCGGTCCGCGAAGACCCGGCCAACCCGGGCGAATTCATCGGCACCGAACCGCCCCCGTACGAGAACCTGCCGAACCGCACCGGCGTCGACCCGCACGGCGACCCGCGGGCGGCCCCGGCCGAGCGGCAGCTCGTCTCCGACTTCTTCGACGGAGCGATCCTGCCGGGCGACGACTGCGGCGGTGGCCCCTGCTTCGCGGGAGGCTTCACCGGGCCCTAACGGGCCGACAGCGACTCAGGCGATCGCGGCGCGAATCTCCGCGATCGCCTGCTCGTTGTCGCGGAAGTGGACGGCGCTCATGCCGGCCCGCCGCGCTCCCGAGCAGTTGACATCGACGTCGTCTACGAAGAGGCAGGCCTCCGCGGGGAGCGAGAGGCGCTCGGTGACCATCTCGTAGATCCGCCCTTCCGGCTTGCGGACGCCGACGAAACCGGAATCGACGACGGTCTCGAAGATCTCGTCGACCGGGAGCATCGAGCGCCAGACCGGCTCCCACTCCTTGACGTTGTTGGTCAGCATCGCCATCCGCAGGCCGCTCGCCTTCAGCTCCCGCATCAGCTCGATCATCGGCTCGTTCGGGTTGAGCGCCTCGAAGTAGATCTCGCGGAACTGGTGCAGCTCCGGGCGGTGGCCGAGCAGCGGCTCGAGGCCTTCGCCGAGCATCCCCAGGAAGGCGACCTCGGTGATCTCGCCGCGCTCGAGCCGGTAGAGCGGGTTGTCGCCGTCGCGCTCGGCGATCGCGGCCATCGCCTCGCCGAGGTCCTCGGTCCTGATCCCGGTCTGGTCCTGGAAGGCCGCGAACGATTCCATCAGCGGCGTCGTCAGCACCCCGCCGAAGTCGGAGACGATCGCCTTGGTCTCAGCCATTGCGAGCCACCTCGTAGGTACCGAGCCCCTCGCGCCCCTCGACCGACCAGCGGAAGAAGGCGATCTCGGCGTCGAGCCCCTCGCGCCGGACGCGGCTGGAGCTGATCAGCGTCCCGGCTCCGCGCAGCGGCCGGCCGGAGTCCTCCTCCGGCCAAAGCTCCAGGGTCGCCCGCCGCTGCACCCCGTCCTCGCCGTATTCGGTCGAGAGCAGGGCCTCGTCGAACTGGACCGGCCCCGCGTCGGGGTCGCAGAGCACCGCCGCGACCACCTCGTCGCCATGCTCGCCGCGTCCGGCCGGCAGGCTCGCGGCCAGCGCCAGCAGCCCGCCGTCGCTGAAGACGATGCCGATCGACCGCCGCAGGATCTGCCCCGACTCGCTCATCGGGGCGGGAGCCTATTGATGCCTCTCTAAATTGGCCGGGATGGAGATCCGCGATGCCAACCCCGACCGCGACGCCGTCGCCTGCGCCGCGATCTACGCGCCGCACGTCGAGGGCAGCGCCGTCTCCTTCGAGGAGGAGGCGTCGGATGCGGCGGCGATGGCGGCGCGGATCGCGGCGACGCAGGCGACGCACCCCTGGCTGGTCGCGGGAAGCGGGGGAGGGCTGGCCGGCTTCGCCTACGGCTGCCTTCACCGCGAGCGCGCCGCCTACCGCTGGTCGGCCGACGTCTCGATCTACATCGACGCCGACTCTCGCCGTGCCGGTCTCGGCCGCGCCCTCTACGCCGAGCTGCTCGACCGTCTCCGCGGCCAGGGCTTCCAGCTTGCCTGTGCCGGCATCACCCTCCCCAATCAGGCGAGCGTTGCCCTGCACGAGTCTTTCGGCTTCGAGCCGGTCGGCGTCTACCGCCGGGTCGGCTGGAAGGCCGGCGCCTGGCGCGACGTCGGCTGGTGGCACCTGCAGCTGGCGCCGCCGAACGCCGAGCGGCCCGGCGAGCCGCTCCCGCCGGCCGAACCGACTCCCCGGCTACCATGGGGCCATGCCTGACGACCAGATTGCCGACGACAAGCAGCCCGTCGCCACCGACAGCAAGGAAGTCCTCACCGAAGACGACGTCATCTCGGCATGGGCTGGCATCCGGCCGCTCGTCGC
>CBIHMQ010000196.1:0-3986 GCA_966211075.1 uncultured bacterium | reverse complement strand
TTGTCGGGCTGGGCGGCGACGACGGCGGCGAAGCGCGGCTCGGCGGCGGCCGGGTGACCGGCCTCGTAGAGGGCCGTCGCGGTCTTGAAGTTGACGGAGGGAGTGACGGCCTCGACCCCGGCGGCGATCGTTGCGACGACCTCCTCGGGGTCGGCGCCGCGGCGCAGCAGCGCCTGGCCCAGCGGCAGCACGCTGCCGAGGTAGGCGGGATGCTCGCGCAGGCACCGGGAGAGCAGCTGCTCGGCCCGGGCGGGGTCGCCGCGCTCGGCTTCCAGCTCGGCAAGGCGGACCAGGGCCAGGTAGCTGCCGCAGCCGACCGTCGCCGAGTGGCGGCTGGGGGCGTCGCCGCGCTCCAGGCACTCCTCGAAGCGGGCGGCGGCGGTGTCGAGGTCGCCGGCGGCGCGGGCCAGCAGTGCCTGCTCGAAGACCAGGTCGGTCAGCTCGGGGAAGAGGACGAGGCCCTCCTCGGCCCGCCGCGCCGCCTCCTCGCGGTGGCCGCAGACGCGCAGGCTCTTGACCAGGCGGGTGCTCAGCGAGGGCAGGTAGCCGAGCTGGGCCCGCCGCGGGTCCCCCTCCAGCAGTAGCCAGGCGCGCTGGAACTGCTCGCGGGCGCCCTCGGCCTCGCCGGCCGCGGCGAGCTCGGAGCCGAGGTTGAAGCAGAGGAAGGGCGTCTCGCCGGACTCGGCCAGCTGCCGGCGCAGCAGCTCGATGTTGCGGCGCGACTTCTCCTTGGCGTCGCGGACGGCGCCGAGATAGCCGTAGTGGTCGACCCGGATCGGGGTCGGCTCCAGCCGCTCCGGCAGCCCGCCCGGCAGCCGGTGGGCGATCTGCTCGTGGAGGCGGCCCTCGAAGCGGTACTCGGGGCGGTTGCGGAACAGGCGCAGAGCGTTGTGGGTGACCGCGGTGCCATCGCCGAGCTCGCCGGTGTGGTTGGTCTCGACCAGGTAGAAGGCCTCGCGCCAGGTGCGGCCGGGCAACGCGCGCAGCAGCGGCGCGTCCTCGGCGACCAGCACCTCGTCGGCGTCGAGGTAGAGGATCCAGTCGCCGCCGGCGGCGTCGAAGCTGGCGTTGCGGGCCTCGGCGAAGGAGCCGGTCCACTCGCGTTCGATCACCCTGGCGCCGAAGGAGCGGGCGATCTCCACCGTCGCGTCGCTGGAGCCGGTGTCGACGACGACGATCTCGTCGACCGCGTCGCGGGCCGCGGCCAGCGAGCGCGGCAGCATCTCCGCCTCGTCATTGACGATCATCCAGAGGCTCAGGGTCAGGCCGGTGGCGGGGACGGCGCGGGCGGCGACGTCGCGCGCCTCGCGCTCGAGCCGGGGCAGCTTGGCGACGAGGGCCGGCGGCAGCGGCGGCGCCTGGCGGCGGCGCTTCGCCTGCTCGAGGTTGTCGCGGGCGTGGGGGAGGTCGGGGTCCAGCCGCAGCGCCGCGCTGAAGAGGTCGGCCGCCGCCTCGCGGACGCCCAGCTCATAGAGGCCGACGCCGGCGTAGTTGAGCAGGACCGGCTCGCGCGGCTCGGCGGCGAGCCCCTCTAGCGCCTCGCGGGCGACGCCGGCGAACAGGGCCGGCAGCTCGCGGGCGGCGGTCCCGCCGGCGGCGCCGAGCCGCGACTCGAGGCTGGCGCGGCGGGCTCTGTAGGCGGCTTCGCGGTCCTCGCGGGGCGGTGCCGGGGGCGGGTTCTCGGTGAGGCGGAGGGCCATCCCTCCCGCTGATCGACCGGCGCCGGCGCGGCCGGAGCGATTGGACGCACGTACGAAGGCGCCAATTCGCAAATACCTCAATCCGGCGATTGAGCCGGGTCGCCGCGAGGCCGAAAGACGGGCGAGCACCCCACCAGGGAGGACCCGATGGAAGCGCCCGCCGACCGATCCGATCAAACCGCACAGCTCTGGCGCCGTTACCGCGACAGCGGCGACCGCGCCGTCCGCGACCAGCTGGTCCTCACCTACGTGCCGCTGGTTCGCCACATCGCCTACCGCAAGGCCCGGGAGCTGCCCAGCTGGTGCGAGGTCGAGGACCTGATCTCCTGCGGGATCGAGGGCCTGATCGGCGCCCTCGACCGCTACGACCCCGGCAAGGGCGCGACCCTCGAGCAGTTCGTCTGGACCCGGATCCAGGGCGCCGTGATCGACAGCCTGCGCCGCCTCGACTGGGCGCCGCGCTCGCTGCGCCGTTGGGAGCGGGAGATGGAGCGGGCCCGCGAATCCTTCGTCACCGCCACCGGCCGGCAGCCGAGCCGGGCCGAGCTGGCCGCGGCGATGGAGATCGAGGTCGGCGAGCTTGAAGACCGGCTGCGCGACCTCGCCGCCACCGACCTCGCCTCGCTGGACGGCCTCACCGCCACCGACGAAGACGGCAGCGTCGCCTTCGTGCAGACGATCGCCGCCGACGACGAGGAGTCCGACCCGGAGGCGCAGGCCTCCCGCACGATCGGCAAGGAGCGCTTCCGCCACGCCTTCTCCCACCTCTCCGAGCGCGAGCGCCGCGTCGCCGTGATGCTCTACACCCAGGAGCGCACCCTCAGCGAGATCGGCGACGAGATCGGCGTCTCCGAGAGCCGCGTCTGCCAGATCCACGGCGAACTGAAGAAACGCCTCCGCACCTCCCTGCGCCGCGACGCCCAGCTCTTCAACGCCACCGCGTAGCGCCCGAGCGCAAGGGACGCGTTACCCGCCCTTCCGCGATAAGTCGATCGGGATCTGGTCGCGAGTTACTCATGGACATAAGAAATAGATATCCAAATAGATATTTATCTCTGGTTTTGCAAGAGGTTGAGATGGTGCTGAAGTGCGGTTGCCCTTTGTCTCGCATAGCAGGACAAAAGACAACCGCGCCCTGATTCGCCGCTGTCATCGCCGGGATAGTCCCCGCACGATGGCGGCGGTTGGATTGCCTCAAGACGGGGCGGGGGCGGTCGATCACCCGGGGCGAATGGATCGTGGGCTTTACATCGCCGCCTCGGGGATGCTCGCGGAGATGGTCCGGCAGGACCAGATCGCCAACGAGCTCGCCAACGCCAGCACCCCCGGGTACAAGGCCGATCGCTCGGCCCAGGGCGGGTTCGATGAACTGCTGCTGCGGAACTCGCGCAGCGGTGCCGCGGTGGGGCCGATCGGGCTCGGGGTGCAGATCGAGGAGACCCGCACCGACCTGGCGCCGGGGGCGATCCGGGACACCGGCAACCCGCTCGACTTCGCGGTCGAGGGGGAAGGCTTCTTCGCGGTGCGGACCGCGGCGGGCGTTCGCTACACCCGCAACGGGCAATTCACCGCCAGCGCCGCCGGCGTGCTCACCGACTCGCTCGGCAACGCCGTGCTGGGGCCGGGCGGGGCGCCGGTGCGGGTGCGCGGCGACGGCAGCGCCGCCGCCGCCGACCGCGGGGTCTTCGCGGGCGCCGGCGCCCGCAAGGACGGCGACTCGCTGTTCGTCGGCAACGCCACCGGCGCCGCCACGGGCCGGGCGCGGGCCGGTGCCCTGGAGGCCTCGGCCACCGACCCGGCCCGGACGATGGTCGACATGATCGCCTCCTTCCGCGCCCTGGAAGCGAACCAGAAGGCGATCCAGACGATCGACGACACGCTCGGGCAGTTCGCCGGCCAGGTCGGGGCGGTCTCCTAGCCGTGCTGGCCGGCCTCTACACCGCGGCGGCGGGGATGGAAGCCCAGCAGGCGCGCCTCGACGCCGTCGCCAACGACCTCGCCAACGTCTCCACGCCTGGCTACAAGAGCATCCGGGTCGGCTTCCGCGACCTGCTCTACCAGCCGAACGGCCGCGGGGCCGGGCCCGGCACCCAGACCGGCGCCGGCGCCGCCGCGACGACGATCGGGCGCGACCACGCCCAGGGGGCGCTGATCGCCACCGAAGGTCCGCTCGACCTCGCCCTCACCGGCCCCGGCTTCATCCAGGTCCGCGCCGCCGACGGCGGCCTCGCCCTGACCCGCGACGGCAACCTCGGGCTCGCCCCCGACGGGCGGCTGCGCACCTCG
>CBIHMQ010000195.1:0-4001 GCA_966211075.1 uncultured bacterium | reverse complement strand
TTCGTCGGTCGCGCTGGGCAGCTGCTGAACCAGATGCTGGAAGAGATCGGGCTCTCCCGCGAGGACGTCTTCATCGCCAACGTCCTCAAGTCGCGCCCGCCCGGCAACCGCGACCCGCAGCCGGCCGAGATCGCTGCCTGCGAGCCATACCTGTTCGAGCAGGTGCGGCTGATCGAGCCGAAGGTCGTCTGCACGCTCGGCAACTTCGCCACCAAGCTGCTGACCGGTAGCCCGACCGGGATAACCAAGGTCCGCGGCACCCCACAGGTGCACGAGCTGGGCGGCCGGATGGTCTTCCTGATGCCGCTCTTCCACCCGGCGGCGGCGCTGCGGACGCCGGCCGTCAAGGAGACCCTTCGCGGCGACTTCGCGACGATCCCGGAGCTCCTGGCGCGACCGGCGCTGACCCCGGTGCCGAGCGCCGAGGAGATCGCCGAGGCCGGCGCCTCCGACGACCCACCGCCGCCCGCCGACCAGCTCGGCTTCTTCGGCTAGTGGAGACGCTCGAGACCAGCTCCGCCGCTGAGACCGAGGCGCTCGGCGCCCGCGTCGCCGAGCGGCTGCGACCCGGCGACCTGGTCCTGGTGGTCGGCGACGTCGGCGCCGGCAAGACGACCTTGATCCGCGGCGCCTGCCGGGCCCTCGGCGTCACCGATCACGTCACCTCGCCGACCTTCACGATCGGCCAGCGCTACGGCGGCGGCCGCCTGCCCGTCTCCCACCTCGACCTCTACCGCCTGCAGACCCTCGAGGGCGAGGACCCGGCCCTGCTCGACGACTACCTCGGCGCCGACGGCATCGCCTTCGTCGAGTGGCCCGACGCCGGCGCGGAGGCGCTCGGCAGGCCGGCTCTGGAGGTGCGCCTGCGCCACCTCGGCGGCGATCGCCGCCAGGTTGAGGTCGATTGGTAGGACCGCCGCCGCAGCCTCGGCGATCCGGCGGTGTTCAGGGAGGGCGAGGCCAGCTTGTAGCATCGGCGACTGAAACTCGATTTACGGAGGGATGGGCGAATGAAGGCAATGAAAGCGCTTGCGGCGGTTGTGGTCGCGACCGGACTGCTGGCGAGCGCGGCGCCCGCGACGGCAGGTGCGGCGGCGTACAGGCACTACGTCGGCTGCGGGGTCTCCCAGAACGCGAAGCCGTCGCACCTCTGTCCGAAGAAGAGCAAAAAGGGCGCCTTCTTCAAAAGCCTCAAAGGCGACGTCGTCTACAGCGTCTGCGTCAAGTTCCCCAGCGGCAAAAACCTCTGCGCCCAGAAACAGGAAGCGACCAAGGGCACCCTGTACGTCAACAAGGTGACGTCGACGATCCCCGGCAAGCACCGTGTCACCTGGTTCGTCGAAGGAAAAAAAGTCGGCAGCTTCGTCTTCCGGGTCAAGAGCTAGGGCCACCGCCCTGGTCGTCGTCGGCTTCGATACCGCGACCCCCGACACCGCCGCCTGCGCCTGGCGCGACGGCGAGTCGCTGCATGAGTCGCTGCTGGGCCTCTCCGCCGACGGGAGCCCCAGGCACGCCAGTACGCTGCTGACCGAGGTCGAGCGGGCGGCGGGCGCCGCCGGCGGCTGGGAGGAGGTCGACCTGATCGCGGTCGGCCTCGGGCCCGGCTCCTTCACCGGCGTCCGGATCGGGATCGCCACCGCCCGCGGCCTCGCGGCCAGCCTCGGCCTGCCGGCGACCGGCGTCTGCACCCTCGACGCGCTGGCGATGGGGATCGAGGGACCGGGGGCCAGGCTCGTCGTCTGCGACGCCCGCCGCGGCGAGGTCTTCGCGGCGCTCTACTCCGAGGCGGGGGAGCGGCTCTGGGAGCCCTTCGTCTGCCGCCCCCAGGGGCTGCTGGAGCGCCTCGAGACGCTCGGCGTGCCGCCGCGAGCGGCCGGTTCGGGGGCGGTACGATTCCGGGACGAGCTGTCCCGATATGCGATCCCGATAGCGGACGACGCCGATCCCGTTCACCGGGTTGCCGCGCGGCACATCTGCGCTCTCGCGGCGGCTGGGAGAGCGGCGGAGGCGGGCCCGCTAGACCCGATCTACCTCAGACCTCCGGATGCGGAGAGGTGGCGTGAGCGAGATTCTGTCCCGAGACCCGAGTGAGGTGACCGCCGAGGTCGAGGTCCGCCGGCTCGCCTACAGCGACCTGCCGGGGGTGATCGCGATCGAGCGCCGTTCCTTTCCGACCCCCTGGTCGCTGGCGATGTTCGTCCTGGAGCTCTCGAAGCCGTCGGGGATCTGCCTGGCGGCCCAGCTCGGCGACGAGCTGCTCGGCTACGTGATCTGCTCGCGCTACGACCAGGTCTGGCCCCTGATGAACATCGCCGTGGCGCCGGAGCGGCGCCGCGGCGGCGTCGCCTCGCGGCTGCTCACCCGCCTGATCGGCGACGCCGAGGGGGCGCTCCCCTTCACCCTCGAGGTGCGGGTCTCCAACCGCCAGGCCATCGCCATGTACGAACAGTTCGGCTTTCGCTCCGCCGGCGTGCGTCCCCGCTACTACCACGACAACGGCGAGGACGCGCTGATCATGTGGCTCGACTGAGGCGGCGACTTTGCTCCTGGCGATAGAGACTTCCTGCGATGACACCTGCGCCGCGGTCCTCGATGGCCCGCGGATCCTCGCCAACGTGATCTCCTCGCAGGCCGAGGCGCACGGGCGCTACGGCGGCGTCGTCCCCGAGGTCGCGTCGCGCCACCACCTCGAGCTGGCGACGCCGGTCGTGCAGGCGGCGCTGAACGAGGCGGGGGCGAGCCTCGACGACGTCGAGGCGGTCGCGGTGACGGCCGGGCCGGGCCTGATCGGGGCGCTGCTGGTCGGGGTCAGCACCGCCAAGGCGCTCGCCGCCGGCCGCCGCCTGCCGCTGATCCCGGTCGACCACCTGCAGGGCCACGTCGCCGCCAACTTCCTCGAGCCGGAGCCGCTCGAGCCCCCCTTCCTCTGTCTCGTCGCCAGCGGCGGCCACACCCTGCTGGCCGGCGTCCGCGAGCACGCCGGCTACGAGCTGCTCGGCCAGACCCGCGACGACGCCGCCGGCGAGGCCTTCGACAAGTCGGCGCGGCTGCTCGGGCTCGGCTACCCGGGTGGCCCGGCGCTGCAGAAGCTGGCCGAGGACGGCGACCCGGAAGCCTTCGAGATGCCGGTGGCGATGGCCCGCGACCCCGGCCTCGACTTCAGCTTCAGCGGCCTCAAGACGGCGCTCGTCTACCGCTGCCGTGACCTCGGCCCCGACGGCGTCGCCGCGCGCCGCGCCGACCTCGCCGCCTCCTTCCAGGCCGCTGTGGTCCGCCAGCTGACCAGCAAGCTCGACCGCGCTCTCAAGCGGGGCGACTGGGAGGCGGTGGCGCTGGGCGGCGGCGTCGCCGCCAACGGTCCCCTGCGCGAGGCGGTCGCGGCGCTCTGCGAGCGGCGCGGGGTGCGGCTGAAGCTGGTGCCGCTGGCGCTCTGCACCGACAACGCCGCGATGATCGGCTCGGCGGCCCGCTTCGCGACCCCGATGCCCTACCCGGACTACCTCGGTTACGACGCTTTCGCGACCGGCGAGCGCGCCCCGGCGGGCGCCCGCTGATGGCCGACGTCGTCGTCTACTCGCGCCCCGGCTGCCACCTCTGCGAGGAAGCGCTGGCGAAGATCGTCGCCCTCCACGAGGAGGGCTATCGCTTCGGCCTCCACGAGGTGGATATCGAGAGCAACGACCTGCTCTTCCGCCGCCACCTGGAGAAGATCCCCGTGGTCGAGGTCGACGGCATCGTCGTCTCCGAGCTGGTCCTCGACGAGGCCGGCCTGCGGGCCAGGCTCGATACTGTGGGGGCGTGGTCGAGGTGATCGAGGAATACGAAGCGGCCGGACTGCCGGTCGAAGGCGACCGGCTCTCGCTGGGAGTCGCCGCGCGGCTCTCGCGCTACCTGCAGGTGCTGACCCAGGCCCGCAAGATGGGCCGCGAGACGATTTCCTCGCAGGAGCTCTCCGAGTACACGCACATCAACCCGACCCAGATCCGCCGCGACCTCTCCGG
>CBIHMQ010000194.1:0-4006 GCA_966211075.1 uncultured bacterium | reverse complement strand
GCGTTAGGAGGCCAAGCATGCCGAGCTTTCTCATCGGGCCGAAACTCACGGCCGGCAACCTACCAGCGTCGTCCCCGGTCAAGTCCGCGGGGTCGGCGCCACCCGGTCCAGCTGGGCGAGGTCGTCGGCGCTCGGCTGCCAGCGCAGGGCGGCGACGTTGGCGGCGATCTGCTCGGGCTTGGTGGCGCCGGCGATCACCGAGGCGACCGCCGGCTGGGCGGCGAGGCCGGCGATCGCGACGTCGAGGACGCCGACGCCGCGCTCGGCGGCGAACTCCTCCAATCCCTCGACGACGTCGAACTGCTCGTCGCTGCCGCGGACCCCGCGGGTCGCCAGCCGCGTCCCCTCCGGCGGCGCCTCGCCGCGCCGGTACTTGCCGGTCAGCAGGCCCATCGCCAGCGGAAAGAAGGGCAGGATCGAGATCCCCAGCCGCTCGCAGAGCGGCGACACCTCGGCCTCGATCCCGCGCTCCAGCAGGCTGTACTCGTTCTGCACGGTGACGTAGCGGGCGAGACCCCGTTCCCGGGCGATCCGGTCCGCCTCCTCGAGCTGGGCGGCGCTGAAGTTGGAGCAGCCGATCGCGCTCGCCAGGCCTTCGCGGACCAGCTCGTCGAGCGCCTCCAGGGTCTCCTCGGGAGGGGTCGTCCCGTCGGGCTCGTGGTACTGGTAGAGGTCGATGCGGTCGGTGCGCAGCCGCCGCAGCGAGCCCTCGACCGCCCAGCGGATGTACTCGCGCGAGCCGCGCGGCGCGTCGGGCACGCCCTCGGCGCCCTTCATCTCCATCCCGAACTTGGTGGCCAGCACGTACTCGTCGCGGCGCCCCTCGAGCACCTCGCCCATCAGCGCCTCGCTGGCACCGGCGCCGCCGTAGATGTCGGCGGTGTCGAAGAAGGTGACGCCCGCCGCCAGGGCCGCGTCGAGGACCGCCGCGGTGCCGTCGCGGTCGATCCGGCCGCCGAAGTTGTTGCAGCCGAGACCGAGCACCGTCGCCTCGACCTCGGAACCGCCGAGTCGGCGGCGGGGGAGGGTCGGATCCTGCATCCGAAGAGGGTCGCATACGTACGATTCGGCCGGTCCCATGCCCGAACCCATCAAGCGCGGGCAGCGCTACATGCCCGGCCTCGACGGCCTGCGGGCGGTCGCGGTCCTGGCCGTGATCGCCTTCCACCTCGGCTATGACTGGGCGCCCGGCGGCCTGCTCGGGGTCGGGGTCTTCTTCACCCTCAGCGGCTACCTGATCACCGACATCCTCCTCGCGCAGCTGCGGCGCGGCCACATCCGGCTCGGCCGCTTCTGGCTGGCCCGCGCCCGCCGCCTGCTGCCGGCGCTGTTCCTGATGCTGGTCCTCGTCGCCGCCTGGGTGACCGTCTTCGGCCCCGCCCAGCCGCTGCAGTTCCGCGACGCCGTCGTCGCCAACGCCTTCTACGTCGGCAACTGGCAGCTGATCTTCGGCGACGTCTCCTACTTTGCCCGCTTCGCCCCGCCCGGCCCGCTCAACCACCTCTGGTCGCTGGCGATCGAGGAGCAGTTCTACCTGCTCTGGCCGTTCCTGCTGGTGCTGGGGGTGAAGCTGGTTCGGGAGACGCCGACCCGGGCCGGGCTGCGGCCGCGACTGGCCCTCGCGACCCTCGCCCTGGCGGTCGTCTCGGCGGTCCTGATGGCGATCCTCTACAGGCCCAGCCTCGATCCCTCGCGGGTCTACTACGGGACCGACACCCGCGCCTTCGAGCTGCTCTTCGGCGCCGCCCTGGCGATGGTCTGGCCGAGCCGCGAGCTCGGTCGCGGCGTCTCCGCCGGCGCCCGCAACCTGCTCGACGCGCTCGGGGTCGCCGGGCTGGCCGCGATCGGGCTGATGGTCTGGCGGACCGACCAGTACTCCTCGTTCCTCTACCGCGGCGGCTTCGTCGTCCTCTCGGTTGCCACGGTGCTGACCGTGGCGGCGCTGGCCCACCCGGCCTGCCGGCTCGGCGTCGCGCTCGGCTGGAAGCCGCTGCGCTGGGTCGGGGTGCGCTCCTACGGGATCTACCTCTGGCACTTCCCGATCATCGTCCTCACCACCCCGGGCGGCGTTGCCGACGGCGCCGAACCGCTGCGCGAGCTGCTCCAGGTGGCGGCGACCCTCGCCGTCGCGGACTTCTCCTGGCGCTTCGTCGAGGAGCCGATCCGCCACGGCGCCCTCGGCCGCTTCTGGAAGCGGCTCCGCGCCGGCGAGTGGGAGCCGGCCCAGCTCGGTCGCCAGGGCTGGGCGGTGGCGGCACTCTCGTCCCTGGTCCTCCTCGCCGCGGTCGCCGGGCTGGCCGGCGTCAACTCGGTCGCCGCCGAAGGCCGCGACGCCCGGGTCGAGGAAGCCCGCGCCGCCGGCACCCACCGGGCGGCCCCGCTCACCGCCGCCCAGGCCGCCGCCTCGACCCTCTCCTCCTGCAAGGCCGTCGCCCACATCGGCGATTCCACCTCCGAGGGCCTCACCTCATCGGACTACCTGCCGAACCCTCACCAGCGGATCGAGTCCCAGTACGCCGACGTCGGCGCCGCCGAGCAGGTCTACGGGATCGCCGGCGCCCGCTCGATCGTCGAGACCTTCGAAGGCGAACCGAACGCCGAGGAAATGGTCGATGCCTTCAAGGCCGAAGGCTTTCGTGGCTGCTGGGTGCTGGCGCTCGGCACCAACGAGGCGGCCAACGTCTTCGTCGGCTCCAGCATCGAGGAGGGGGAACGGATCGCGATCATGATGCGGGCTATCGGCGACGAACCGGTGCTCTGGGTCAACGTCCGCTCGCTGGTCAAGGCCGGCGACCCCTACGCCGCGGAGAACATGGAGAAGTGGGACGCGGCCCTGCTGCGCGCCTGCCCCCACTACCCCAGCATGCGCGTCTACGACTGGGCCGCCGACGTCAAGGACGCCTGGTTCATCGACGACGGGATCCATTTCACCTCGCCCGGCTACGCCGCCCGCGCCGACCTGATCGCCCACGCCCTCGCCCACGCCTTCCCGGCCGGCGGCGAATCGCCCGGCGGCGATTGCCTGGTCCGCTGAACGCCGGCCGGCGTGCCTCAGAGGCCGTCGATCTCGACCGGCTCGAGCTCGTCGGCCGGCTCGAAGCCCAGGATCCGGCCGTAGAAGCAGAGCTCGGCTTCGAGGCAGCGGATCTCGGTCTCGGCTTTGCGGAAGCCGTGTTGCTCGCCGGGGAACGGGAGGTAAGCGTGGGGGACGCCGCCGGCGCGCAGGGCCGCCACCATCGTCTCCGCCTGGCTCGGCGGCACCACCTCGTCCTCGAGGCCCTGGAAGAGGATCACCGGCACCCGCAGCCGCTCGACGAAATGGATCGGCGAGCGGGTCCGGTAGAGGTCGGCGCGCTCGGGATAGGGGCCGATCAGGCTGTCGAGGTAGCGCGACTCGAACTTGTGGGTGTCGGTAGCGAGGGTCTCGGCGTCGGCGACGCCGTAATAGCTGGCGCCGGTCGCGAACTCGTCGCCGAAGACCAGCGCGCAGAGGGTCGCGTAGCCGCCCGCCGAGCCGCCGCGGATCGCCAGCCGGGCCGGGTCGGCCTCGCCGCCGGACGCCAGGAACCGCGCCGCCGCCGCGCAATCCTCCCAGTCGAAGACGCCCCACTGGCCACGCAGGCGGTTGCGGTAGGCGCGGCCGTAGCCGCTGGAGCCGCGGTAGTTGACGTCGACGACGCCGAAGCCGCGGCTGGTCCAGAAGAGCAGCTCCGGGTCCAGGGCCGGGACCGCGTGCGAGGTCGGCCCGCCGTGGCTCTTGACGATCAGCGGTGGCAGTTCGCCAGGCGGCGCCTCGAACCCGGCGTTGGCGGGCGGGTAGAAGAAGCCGTGGGCCGTCTCGCCCTCGCCGGTCGGGAACTCGATCGGGCGCGGCACCGAGACCAGGCCCGGGTCGACCTCCTCGTCGCTGGCCCGCCGCACCTCCTCCAGCTCGCCGTCGGCGACGTCGTAGAGGATCACCGCGGTCTCCCGTTGCGGCGAGGCGGCGGCGAAGGCGACGCTGCTG
>CBIHMQ010000193.1:0-4094 GCA_966211075.1 uncultured bacterium | reverse complement strand
AGGGGCAGCTGGCCTCGGTCTCCGATCGCGGCGCCGGGGTGACCGTCACCCTCGAAGGCATCGACTCCCCGGCCCAGTCGTCGGTCGCCCTCTGGGAGCGCGACTTCGATCCGCTTCCCGGCGGCGAGGGCGTCGGTCGCTGGCAACGCCTGCTGCCGGCGGTGACGGCCTGGACCCGGTGGCAGCTCGCCACCGCGTACGCGCCGGGCGCCCGCTCCCGCAATCCCGAAGGCTGGGTCCCGGACGCGCTCTTCCGCACCGGGATCGCCTGGCACAGGCGCGGGGACGTGGTCCGCGCCGGCGCCCTCTACGCGGCCGCGCTGGAGCGCGATCCCGACCTGCTGCCGGCCGCCTACAACCTGGCTGTCGCCGAGATCCGCACCGGCCGCTACCCGGAGGCACGGGAACGGCTGCTGAACCTCCGCGCCCAGCTCGACGACGACACCGCCGAGACCTGGAAGGAGCTCGACGCGGGCTCGCTCTACGCGCTGGCCCTCGCCGACGCCTACGCCGCGGGAAGCAGCGGCGGCTCCCCGGAGCTGACCAGGGCTCTGGTCTCGGCGACAGACCTGGTCAAGGAGCTGCTCGACGCGCCCGAGGAATCCGAGGGCACGGAGTCGCCCTCGCTGGTGCTGCTGGCCCGGCTGACAGCGCAGAGCGACGACCTGGCCACGGAGGCGGCGAAGCAGGCGAGCACAGAGCAGGAACCGCCGGAGCCGCGCTCGGCTGCTGCGCAAGGGCAGGCGCGCCAGGAGCTGAGGACGAACCTCGCCGAGGGGAAGGCTGCCGAGACGAAGCCGTGGCACCTGGTCGAGTACGTGCGCCGCAACCGCAAGCTCTCGATGCGGACCCGCTACAACCTCGCCTGCTACTACGCGACGCTCGGCGACATCGCCGCCGGCTACAGGCCCGTGGCCTTCAAGCTGGCGCTCTGCCAGCTCGACCTGGCCCTGGAGAGCGGCGGGCTGACCGAGTGGGCACGCAAGGACCCCTCGCTGGCGGCCCTGCGCGCCGAGTGGCCCAGCCAGTTCGAGAAAGTCCTCGGGGGACACGTCCTCAGTCCCCACGACGGGGAGGCGGAGGAGGACGAGACGGATGGCGGCACGACCGACGGGGCGGCGCCGGCCCCCGCCCCGGCCCCGGTGGCCACGGCCGCCCCGGTCGCCTCGACCACCGCGGCGACGAAGGAGTTCGACGCCGTGTCGCTGCTGACCGAGCTGGCCAACGAGGTCGGCGGCCTGACAACCGTGACCGGCGGCAGGGTTGGGTTCGACTACGCGGTCCACGGCAAGGACGCCGCCGTGGGGGGGCTCCGCAGCGCGGATCCGCGCTGGGCCGAGTGCGACGCCCTGGTCGAGGCCGCCAAGGCCTGGGACCGGGAGCGGCCGCGGCTGGTCCTGGTGGTCCCCGCGGCCCACGTGCGCAAGCGCGAGCAGATCTCCCACCGGGGGATGACGATCGTGCTGCGCGCCCTCCCCGCCGACGAGTAAGTGGGAGCGCCCGGTGGCGGGCTTTACCATCGGCGGGATGCCGGCATCGCGGGATCCCGACCTGGCGTTCGCCAGCACCCGGGGTCGCTGGCTGCTCGCGGTCGCGGTGCTCGGCTCCGGGATCACCTTCCTCGACAGCACCGTCGTCAACGTGGCGCTGCCGGACATCGGCCGCGACCTCGGCGCCAGCACCAGCTCTCTGCAGTGGATCGTCAACGGCTACATGCTGACCCTGGCCTCGCTGATCCTGCTCGGCGGCTCGCTCGGCGACCGCTACGGGCGGCGGCGGGTCTTCATCCTCGGCACCGGGCTGTTCACGGTCGCCTCGGGGCTCTGCGCGGCGGCGCCCAACGCCGAGCTGCTGATCGCGGCGCGGCTGCTGCAGGGCGTCGGCGGGGCGCTGCTGACCCCGGGTAGCCTGGCCCTGATCGAGGCCAGCTTCCGGCCCGGCGACCGGGCCCGGGCGATCGGCGCCTGGTCGGGCCTCGGCGGCGTCGCCACGGCGCTGGGACCGCTGCTCGGCGGCTACCTGATCGGCGCCGTCTCCTGGCGGGCGATCTTCCTGATCAACCTGCCGCTCGGCGTCTTCGTGATGGCGATGGCGGCCCGCCACGCCCCGGAGACGCTCGACCCCGAGGCCGCCGGCGGCCGGCTCGACCTGCGCGGTGCGGTGCTGGCGGCGCTCGGCCTGGCCGGGACCACCTACGCGCTGATCGAGGCGCCCGAACGGGGGATGACGGCGGCGATCCTCGTCGCCGCCGTCGGCGGCGTCCTCGCCCTCGTCCTCTTCTTCGTCGGCGAGCGCCGCGGCGCCAACCCGATGCTGCCGCTGGGGATCTTCTCCTCGCGCCAGTTCAGCGCCGCCAACGCGGTGACCTTCGTCGTCTACGCGGCGCTCGGCGGCTTCTTCTTCCTGCTCGTCGCCTTCCTGCAGATCTCGCTCGGCTACAGCCCGATCGAGGCCGGCTCGGCCTCGCTGCCGGCGACCGGGCTGATGCTGGTCTTCTCGGCCGGGGCGGGCGGCCTGGCGCAGCGGATCGGGGCGCGGCTGCCGCTGACGGTGGGGCCGCTGGTGATTGCCCTCGGCCTGCTCTGGATCTCCCAGGTCGAGCCCGGCGACAGCTACCTGACCGCGATCCTGCCGCCGATCGTCGTCTTCGGCGTCGGCCTGACCCTGGTCGTGGCGCCGGTCACGGCGACCGTGCTGGCCGCCGCCCCGGCCCGCAACTCGGGGGTCGCCTCCGGGGTCAACAACGCCGTCGCCCGCGTCGCCGGCCTGCTCGCCGTCGCGGTGCTGCCGCTGATCGCCGGCCTCACCGGCGACGACTTCTACGACCCGGCGAAGATGGCCGACGGCTTCGAGATGGCGATGATCGCCTGCGCCTTTCTCGCCGCCGTCGGCGGCGTCCTCGCCTGGTTCACGATCAGCGCCGAGGTCCTCCACACCGAGGCCGAGCCGGGCGGCGACACCCCGGAACGGCTCGCCGAGGACTTCTCCTGCGGGGTCGGCGCCCCGCCGCTGCGCCCTGGCCGCGAGGCCGAGTGCGGCTTCGCGCGGGATTGACGACGGCCCCGAGCGGGAACATGGAGCCGCGATGGAGGACCTGATCGAGACCCTGACGCGGGGCAACCTGACCGAGGTGAAGGTGGTGCTCGCCAGCCTCGTCCTCGCCCTCGCCGCCTACCAACTGGTCCTCGCCGCGGTTGCCTACGGGCGGCTGCGGCCGCGCTTCCTCGAGTCGCACGCCGCGTCCTGGGTGCACCGGGCCAGCGGCGACACGATCCTCGTCCTCACCGTCCTCGTCGCCACCGCCTGCATCTCCTTCTATGGGTTCGAGGAGGGCGGCCTGCACGCCGTCGCCGGCTGCGCCCTGCTCGGGCTGCTCGCCCTCAAGGTGGTCGCGGTCCGCGCCGGCGGACGACTCTCGCGGCTGCTGCCGCTGCTCGGCGTCTCGCTGTTCGCTGCCTTCGCGCTGACCTGGGCCACCTCAGCCGGCGACTTCCTCGGGGCCGGCTGATGCGCCGTCCGCCCCAGTCCCTGCAGATCCTCGGCTCGCTGCTCGCCGCCCTGGCGATCGCCGCGATCGCCGTCGCCGTCGTCACCGCCCACTTCGGTCCGACCAGCACCGCCAAGCTGGAGGCCCGCGAGGACGTCGTCAAGGAGCGCGTCGATGCACGGGAAGAGGCGCGCGAGGCGAGGGAAGAGGTGCGCGAGGAACGGCGCGACAGCCGCGGGGCCGGCTAGCGGGTCGATGTCTTGCGGCCGCTGCGGCGGCGGGTGACAGGATGCGCGCGTGGACATCGTCCTTGCCCTCCTCGCCGCGATGCTGTTCGCGTTCGGCACCGTGCTCCAGCAGAAGGCCGGGCTGGAAGCGCCGCAGGAAGGCGGCAGCGCCGGCCTGCTGCTGCGGATGGTGCGGCGACCGGTCTGGCTGGCAGGAATCGTCGCCGACGCTTTGGGGTTCATCGCCCAGGCGGCGGCGCTCGGGATCGGGCGGCTGGCGGTGGTGCAGCCGCTGCTGGTCTCCAGCGTCGTCTTCGCGCTGCCGCTGGGCGCCCGCCTGTCCGGGCAGCGAATCCGCCGCATCGACATCGGCGGCGCCG
>CBIHMQ010000192.1:0-4117 GCA_966211075.1 uncultured bacterium | reverse complement strand
GCGAAGAGGCCCCCTTCGGCGCCATCGCCGCCGCCGGCTTCGGCCTCCCCGCATGGGGTGCCGAGTTCTTCGCCCACCTCCCCGGCCGCCCGGGCTGGCACTGCTACGTGGCCCGCATCGACGGCCGCTCCCAAGCCTGCGCGGCGATGCTGATCGACGGCGACGTCGCCGAGTTCGGCATCGCCGCCACCCTCGAGCCCGCCCGCGGCCGCGGCGCCCAACTGGCCCTGCTGCACCGGCGGATCGCCGATGCGGGAGCGGCCGGCTGCGAGACCCTCTTCGTCGAGACCGGAGAGCGGGTGCCCAACCGCCCGTCAGCGAGCTACCGCAACATCCTCAGGGCCGGGTTCGAGGAGGCCTATTTACGGCCGAACTGGGTTGTGGACGCGACCTAGCCTCGAAGCGGCGAATCCTCGCGAATGCCTCGTGGACCTCAACCTGATTCTCCAGCCGCTGGAACGCGTGGTGACTGTCGCCCACCAACTCATACCCTTCAGCCCACACGTCAGGGGTTCGCAGCGAATCGAGTCCCTGGCGAGTGACGGCCCACTCGCCTTTTGGCAAAGCGGCGACTGACTCGACCCAGCGCCTCGGCGAAAGCACCCAGAAGGGCCAGCGAATCGAAGGCTTCCTCTCCCTCCCGCGCTCCGGCCTCCTGCAGGTTCATTGCGAGGCGGGTGAACGCCTTCCGCCGGTTCGACCAACGCCACGGGCACGCTGAGAAGGCGCCTACCGGAATCGAACCGGTGTAAACGGCTTTGCAGGCCGCTGCGTAGCCACTCCGCCAAGGCGCCGCGTGGCCGGTCAAGCCTAGCGGCGGATCGGCGGCTTGGCCGGCTGGTTCGGGGTCAGCCTTCGTAGTCCTCGACGGTCTCGGGGTCGCGTTCGCTGGCGTCGTCTGGGTCGAGGCCGGATTGCTCGTAGGCGCGGCGTTGGCGGAGGTAGTCCCAGGCTTGGTCGAGCTGGACTTTCAGCGCCGCCATGCGGGTCTCCTCTTCGGGGCTGAGGCCGTCGCCCTCGTGGCGGTGGAGAAGGTCCTCCTCCTCGCGCACCAGCTCGTCGATTCGGCTGAGAAGCTGCTGGTCGTCCATGGCGGGGCGCTTACCCGGATGGCGCCGTCGTCACACCTCGCGGCTGGCGCACCTTAGCCCTCCATGCACGGGACTAAAGTGCGCCACCCGCGATCAGCTGATGGCGCCGGTCCCCGCCAGGATCAGGATGGCGACGCCGAGCACGACGCGGTAGATCACGAAGACGCCTAGGGAGTGGGTGCTGAGGTATCGCAGCAGCCAGGCGATCGCGGCGTAGCCGACCACGAAGGCGACCAGGGTGGCGACGATCGTCGCCCAGACCGAGGGGCTGCCGTTCTCCCCCACCTTGCGGAGCTCGAAGAGGCCGCTGAGGACGACGGCGGGGACCGAGAGCAGGAACGAGTAGCGGGCGGCGGCGAGGCGGTCGAAGCCGCGGAAGAGACCGGCGGAGATGGTCGATCCGGAGCGGGACACGCCTGGTATCAGGGCCAGGGACTGGAATAGGCCGATGAAGATGCCGTCCCGAGCGTTCATCTCGGTGATCGCCCGTTGCCGGGCCCCGACCCGCTCCGCCGCCACCATCACGAGCGAGAAGAGGATCAGGGTCGAGCCGATCAGGTAGAGGCTGCGGGTCCCTGTTTCGATCGCGCCGCCGAAGGCGAAACCGAAGACCGAGATCGGGATCGTGCCGAGGACGATGAACCAGCCGAGGTTGGCATCGGTGCTGCGCCGCCGATAGGGGAGCCGCAGCTCGGACAGCCAGGCGCGGCCGATCCGCCAGAGGTCGACGCGGAAGTAGATCAACACCGCCGCCATCGTCCCCAGCTGGATCACCGCGGTGAAGCCGGTGCCGGGGTCGTCCCAGCCGAGGAAGGCGGGAACGACCCGCAGGTGCCCGGAGGAGGAAATCGGCAGGAACTCGGTCAGGCCCTGGGTGAAGCCGAGGACTATCGCTTCAAGGGTGGTCATCGCCCGCTTTCTTCATGGTCGGAGTCGGCAGTTGCTGTCAGACCGCCGCCGGCGGCCGATCGGCGTGCGGTTGCCGGACAGCGCGGACGAAACGCATCGCTCCGTCTTCGAGCGGGCCGTGACGCAGGGCCCGCAGGTCGACGGGGTAGTTCTGGCGCAGCTTCCAGGGCTCCTTCGAGCCCTGCTTTGGCAGCTCGTCGAGCGAGCGGAGGACGTAGCCGGAGGTGAAGTCGAGCAGCGGCTCCTCGGTCACAGAGGGGTCGGTCACCCGCGGCACGCACTCGCCGTAGCCGCCGGCGTCCATGTGGTTCAGCAATCGACAGACGTATTCGGCGACCAGATCCGCCTTCAGAGTCCAGGAGGCGTTGGTGTAGCCGATCGTGAAGGCGAAGTTGGGGACGCCGGCGAGCATCATCCCCTTGTAGGTGAAGGTCCGCGCCAGGTCGGGTTCCTCGCCATCGACGCGGAGGCGCATGCCGCCGAGGAAGAGCAGGTTGAGGCCAGTGGCGGTGACGACCACGTCGGCGTCGAGCGCCCGCCCGGACCGCAGGCGGATGCCGGTCTCGGTGAAGGACTCGATCCGATCGGTGACGATCTCCGCCGAGCCGTCGGCGAGCGCCGCGAAGAGGTCGCCGTCAGGGACCAGGCAGAGACGCTGGTCCCAGGGGTCATACGGCGGCTTGAAGTGGGTGTCGACGTCGTAGCCGGCCGGCAGCGAGTTGACGACGCCGCGCCGGACCAGGCGCTTGACCAGCCCCGGCCAGCGCCGCGCCGCCCGGTAGCTGAACATCTGCAGGATCACGTTCTTCCAGCGCACCGCCGCATAGACGGCGCGGTCCGGCAGGAAGCGGCGCAGCAGCTGGGCGACCGGGTCTTCGCCCGGCATCGAGACGATGTAGGTCGGCGAGCGCTGCAGCATCGTCACGCGGGCGGCATCGCGGGCCAGCGCCGGGACCAGCGTCACCGCGGTGGCGCCGCTGCCGATCACGACCACCCGCTTGCCGGCGTACTCGGCGTCGGCGGGCCAGTGCTGCGGATGGATCACGGTGCCGGCGAAGCCCTCGATCCCCTCGAACTCGGGCGTGTAGCCCTGGTCGTAGCGGTAGTAGCCGCTGCAGGTGAAAAGGAACCCGCAGGTGAGCCGCACCGTCTCCCCCGTGTCCGAGCGCTCCGCCTCGACCGACCAGCGCTGCTCGGCCGAGGACCACTCGGCCGCCACGACCCGGTGGTGGAAGCGGATCCGCCGGTCGATCCCGGCCTCGCGGGCGGTCTCGCGCACGTAGGCGAGGATCGACTCGCCGTCGGCGATCGACTTCGCCGCCGTCCAGGGCCGGAACCGGTAGCCGAGCGTGTGCATGTCGGAATCGGAGCGGATCCCCGGGTAGCGGAACAGGTCCCAGGTGCCACCGATCCCCTCGCGTGCCTCGAGGATCGCGTAGCTCTTGCCGGGACAGCGGTCCTGCAGGTGATGGGCAGCACCGATCCCGGAGAGGCCGGCACCCACGATCAGAACGTCGAGGTGCTCGGGCGCCTCGCTCACGAGGAGAGCACCTCGAAGCCGATGCCGGCGCGCCGCAGCCGGGCCAGCAGCGCGTCCCCCATCGCCTGCGCGGTGGTGACCTGGCCGGCGGCCTCGGGCAGCTCGTCGAAGGCGAGGCAGAGCCCGGACTCGGCGAGCATTTTCGCGGTCTCGGTGTAGCCCGGGTCGCCGCCGGAGACGCGGGTGACGACGCGCTGGCCGCCGCCCTCGCCGACGAAGGTGACCTTGAACCAGCTCTTCGCCCGGGTCTCCTCGCTCGGCCCCTCGCCCGGCGATTTCGCCTTCAGCAGCAGCTTGCGGGTCGGCGGCAGCGGCGCCAGCAGGGCGATCGCGCCGACGCCGGCGCCGAGCCCGGCGAGAGTCGCGAGGTGCTTGGCGACGAGGTTGTGGCCGTAGGTGAAGTTCGGTCCGTAGCGGTCGAGCGCGGCGGCGGAGCGGCGCACGATCGGACCGTCGATCGTCGGCAGCGGCCCGGTCCAGCCGCCCAGCTCGGCGTTGCGGGTGAGCCGCGGCGAGGCGCTGTGGACCTCGCGGCCGGCCGGCCGGTTCACGTCCATGCCCTGGTCGTGTCGCTGCG
>CBIHMQ010000191.1:0-4118 GCA_966211075.1 uncultured bacterium | reverse complement strand
TCCGGGGCGACGAGGACTAAGAAGGCGAGGAGCGCGAGGCCGAGCGCTCGGGCCGTGGGTCCTGTCGCCGCGCGGGGGTCTTCGTCCTCGCGGGACGGCGCTGCGGGCGAGGACCCCCACCCGGCACCACCCACGGCAGAAGCGATCAGCCACAGGACAGCTGCGCCGCCGAGCCAGATCAGGCCCGGGAAGCTGTAGACGTAGACGCTGCCGATGGCGACCAGTGCCGCCGGGACGTAGCGCAGGGTCAGACTCCCCCAGTCCCGATTTCGGTCAGCCTCGCGCAGCGCCAGCACGAAGGCCAGTAGGAAGAGCGCCTGCATCGTCTCCTTGAAGGCGCCCTGGGCGAAGTAGGAGGCGACCACGTAGGCGAGGCCGACGACGAGGGCACCGGCGGTGCGCGGTAGGGCCGGCAGCTCGCGGAAGGCGGCGAGGGCGACCAGCGGCGCGAGGATCGCGACGGCAATCGTGAGGCCGCTGAAACCGTGCACAAGGCCGATCCCGAGACCTTTGTTCAGGGCGACGACGACGGCGTGCGGTCCAAGGGGGTAGCCCTGGCCGAGTAGTTGCGACGTCTGGCCGTCGGCGAGCCGGGCGGTGGCGAGCAAGTGCTGCGACATGTCCGGGTTGAAGCTGGTGCCGAGGATCCCGAAGTGGCCCTCGACCGCGAACGGCAGCGAGGCCGCGAGCAGGGCCGCCAGCGCCACCGGCCAGCCGGCGCGGAGCGCCTCGCTCGCACCTTCCAGGCGTCCCCACAGATAGGCGAGCGAGGCGATGACGAGCGCCAGCACCAGTAGCGCCGAGCCGACGCCGTCGCCGGCGATCCGCACCGTGCCCCAGCAGACCGCGACCAGCAGCGACAGGCCCACCGCCGGCGCCAGCCACGACCAGCGCCGCACCCCGCAGAGCGCGAGCGCCGCCTGCCCGATCGCCAGCGAGGCGACGCAGACGGCCAGGGTGGCTCCATAGGTGGCGACCATGAGCCGGCGAGCCTAGTCTGTGGCTGTGGCCTTCGCTCCCCCAGCCCGCCACCTGCAGCGCGCCAAGGACCTCGCCGACAGCCGCTACTTCGAGCCACTCTCGGTCGACGACATGGCCGCGGCGGCGGGGCTCTCGCGCGCCCACTTCAGCCGCGAGTTCCGGCGCGCCTTCGGGGACTCGCCGCACGCCTATCTGCTTACCCGCCGGCTCGAGCGGGCGGCGGCGCTGCTGCGCAACACCGACCGAGGCGTCGCCGAGATCTGCCTCGACGTCGGTCTGCGGAGCGTCGGCTCCTTCACGACCAGCTTCAGTCGCGCCTTCGGGGCCTCGCCGACCGCCTACCGGGCGAAGTTCCCGCCGGCGGCCGCCTTCGCGGTCGTGCCCGCCTGCATCGTCCGGGCCTACGGCCGGCCCCAACACCGCACGTTTCGAGAAGACAGCGCGCCGGCTCCTTCCTAGCATCGACAACACGCTGAAACTTCACCAAGACCGAGGAGAAAACAATGATCAGAATCGCCAACGCCCAACTGTGGGTGCACAACCAGGAGGAGGCGCTCGCCTTCTACACCGAGAAGCTCGGCATGGAGGTGCGGATGGACGTCACCCTGGACGAGATGGACGGTTTCCGCTGGCTGACGGTCGGCCCGCGCGACCAGGAGGACTTCTCGATCGTGCTGATGGCCATCCCCGGCGAGCCGGTGATGGACGGGGCGACGAGGCAGCAGGTCGAAGACCTGGTGAGCAAGGGCTTCGCCGGGACCGTCTTCCTCACCACCGACGACTGCCAGGCCTCCTACGAAGAACTGAAGGCGCGCGGCGTCGAGTTCACCGAGGCGCCGGAAGAGCGGCCGTACGGCATCGACTCCGGTTTCCGGGACCCGTCTGGCAACAGCTTCCGGCTCACCCAGGTGAAGCTGCCGGCGACCGCCTGAGGGGGCGCCGGTCGGCAGCTTTGCGCTGCTAGATTCCGGCTCCCCGGGCGTTTAGCTCAGTTGGGAGAGCGCCAGCTCGACAAGCTGGAGGTCACTGGTTCGAGCCCAGTAACGCCCACTCTCCGCCTCTCGTCGTCCCAGACTCAAGCCGCTCGTTGCAAGAACCGATGCAACGTGTGCAACTTTCCGGCCCCTTCCGTGTTTATGGATGCGTCGCCCAAATACCCGGCGGCAAGAGCTTGAAAGTTTGAGGACCGACGAGCCAGGCGAAACTCCGTTCTCTCTGGTGGTACGTCCTTCGGAAACAAGGGGCCCCTCACGGGGCCCTTTTCCGTGCCTGGGCCCGGAGCGCTCGCGAGGCGCTCAGACGTGGTCGGTCGGCAGGTGCCAGCGGCGCGGCGCGATCAGCTCGTCCTGAGCGGGCGGACCCCAGGAGCCGGGCTCGTAGGGCAGCACCGGACCCGGGTGCTCGATAACCGGCTCGGAGACTTCCCAGAGCCGCTCGATCGCGGTCGAGCTGGTGAAGAGGGTGCGGTCGCCGACCATCACGTCGTGGATCAGCCGCTCGTATGGGTCGAGTGCCTGGGAGCCGCCGCCGAAGTGGTCGGCGTAGCTGAAGTGCATGTGGGCCTCGCCGAGCTGCATCGTCGGTCCCGGCACCTTGGCCAGGAAGGAGGCGGAGATGCTGCCGGGGTCGCCGAGCTCGAAGGTGAGGTGGTCGTGCCCAAAGGACTCGACGATCTGCTCGCAGTCGAGCGGGAACATCCGCCGCGGCGGCTGCGCGAAGGCGATCGTCAGCAGCTGCCGCTTCTCCGCCATCCGCTTGCCGGAGCGCAGGTAGAAGGGCACCCCCTCCCAGCGCCAGTTTTCGACGTAGGCCTTGAGGCCGACGAAGGTCTCCGTCTCCGAGTCGGCGGCGACGCCGTCCTCCTCGCGGTAGCCCACATACTGGCCGCGGACGACGTCCTCGGGGCGCAGCGGCGCCATCGAGTCGAAGACCTTCTCTCGCTCCAGGCCAAGCGCCTTGGCGCCCAGCGAGGGCGGCGGCTCCATTGCCACGAAGCCGAGTACCTGGAAGAGGTGGGTGACGACCATGTCGCGGAAGGCGCCGGTTTCCTCGTAGAAGCTGCCGCGCATCTCGATCGAGAGCGTCTCCGGGACGTCGATCTGGACGTGGTCGATGTGGTTGCGGTTCCAGACCGGCTCGAACATGCCGTTGGCGAAGCGCAGCGCCAGCAGGTTCTGGACCGCCTCGCGGCCGAGGTAATGGTCGATCCGGTAGATGCAGCGCTCGTCGAAGACCGACCGCAGGAGCGCATTGAGGCGGCGGGCCGAGTCGAGGTCGGTGCCGAACGGCTTCTCGGTGATCACCCGCGCCCTCTCCCCCAGCCCGGCGGCGCCGATCTGCTCGATCGCCGCCGCGGTCGCTGACGGCGGCAGCGACATGTAGTGGAGCAGGCGGGGGTCGCCGCCAAGCTCCTCGCGGGCGGTGGCGACGGCGTCGCCGAGAACACCGAAGCCCTCGCCGACGCCGGCGAAGCGCAGCGACTCGGCGAACGGCTCCCAGGTGGCGGGCGACATGTCCTCGCGGCCCGAGGCCTCGACCGCCTGCCGGGCCAGGTCCCGGAACCCCTCATCGTCGATCGCGCGGCGGGCGGTGCCGATGATCCGGAACCGCTTCGGCATCAGCCCCACCTGGGCGAGGTGGAACATGCCGGGCAGTAGCTTGCGCTTGGCGAGGTCGCCGGTGGCGCCGAAGAGGACGATCACCTGGTCGTCGGGGATGGTCCCCGCCGGCTCGGTGATCGGCGCGGTTGCGGTCGCGACGCTCACGCCCCCAGGCTGACAGATACGCGCCGGCCGGGCGCGAATCGGCACTAGGCTGGACGGGGAGATGGCCAGCGGCGAGACCAAGAGCGGCTACGGGTTCGACTCGGCGCGGCTGGACCGCGTGGAGCGGCGCTTCTGGCGCGAAGTCTGGGAGTCGATGCCCGCCGGGACCGCGGGCGCCCATGGCGTCGAGCTGCGCGACTACGGACCGGTCCAGGCCAGCGTCGCCGCCGACCTGGCAGAGGTGCCGATGCTGAACCTCGTGCTCGGCGCAACCCAGCCCAACGCGCTCGCCGCGGGCCACCTCGACGCCGCGGTCGCGTGGGTCGGGAGCAAGCGCCTCCGCGCCTACGTCCCGGTCGCCCCGGCGGCCCC
>CBIHMQ010000190.1:0-4151 GCA_966211075.1 uncultured bacterium | reverse complement strand
ACCTCGCCTCGGGCAATTACCCGCCCGTTGACCAAGAGGTCGACCGGGTCGCCGGCCAGCCGGCCGACGGTGACGACGCTGCCCGGGCCGAGCGCGAGCGCCTCGCCGATCGTCATCCGGGTCCGGCCGATCTCGATCGCCAGCTCGACCGGGACGTTCTGGAGGCGGCCGAGGTCGGCGCCGCCGTCCCCGTTGCCGCTCGGGCTCAACTCCTCGTATTGCATCTGCTCTCCCTCCATCACTGGACCACCAGGTCGGTGAAGGCGACCGATTCGGCGTCGACGTCGGTGGTGCGGTCGATCTGGCGGCGGATCCGCCGCTCGTAGCGGTGCCGCCCGGCGGCCGCGGTCAGGGCCGCTGCCGGGGCCCCGGTCAGGGCGTCGGTGACGATCTGGCGGACCAGCGGCTCCTGTTCGAGCGGCCCGAAGCCTTCCGGCGGTGCCGCCGCCCCGTGCCCCGTCGCCACCTGCCCGTGGGCGAGGACCATCGCCACGGTCAGCTTCGCGTAGCGCCCGTCGGCGAGGTTGACCACGAACTCCTTCGGCAGCACGTAGACCTCACCGTCGACCTTGGCCTCGCTTTCGGCCGGCGCCGCCAGCACGAATTTGTAGGCGAGCGCGGCGACCAGCAGCAGCGCGATCGGCACGATCAACTTCCATTTCCGCTTCATGGGACGAGCCCTCCTTCCGGGACGCCGCCGCGCAACAGCGCGATCTCGACGCGGCGGTTCCGCGAGCGCCCCTCTTCGGTCGTGTTGGTCGCGATCGGTCGCTGGTCGGCGACGCCGGTCGCTTCGAGCCTGGTCGCGGCGACCCCGTGCCCGGTCAGGAACCGGGCCACCCCGGCCGCCCGCGCCGCCGAGAGCTCCCAGTTGCTGGGGAACCGCCCGGTCGCGATCGGCACGTCGTCGGTGTGGCCGCCGACCGAGATCGGGTGGCTGGCGTCGACGTTGACGAGCGCCGAGATCTTCGCCAGCAGCGGCGCCGCTTCCGGCTTCAGGGTGGCGCTGCCGGAGTCGAAGACGACGTCGTCGGTGAGCAGCCGGATGACCAGCCCGCGCGAGTCGATCAGGGTCTCGATCGAGGCCGAGAAGCCGTGGCTGCGCGCGTAGGCGTCGAGTTGCCGCTTCAGGCGCCGGAAGTCTTCCTGTTCGTCGCGCCGACCCTGGTCGGCGCGGTCCTCGAGCTGCCGCGGGACGGCCGCCGGGGTCGGCTGCTGGCTCGGCGGCTGCGGCGATCTGCTGGCGCCGCCGTCGGGGAGGATCGAGCCGCCGCCGCTCAACACCTTCGGCGAGAAGGCGTTCTGCAGCGTCTCTTTGAGCGTCTCGAATTTGGAGACGTTGACCGAGGAGATCGAGAACAGCACCATGAACAGCGCCATCAGCAGCGTGATCATGTCGGCGTAGGTGAGCAGCCAGCGCTCGTCGTCGGCGTGCCCGTCGCCCTGCCCGTCGCCGGCGCGCCGGCGCTGCCGCCGGCGCCTGCTCCTCACTCCCGAGCGGCTCACGCCGGCACCTGGGCCGGATCGGGCTCGGGAGCCTTCCGCGCCGCCGGGGCAGCCTCGGCCTGGGCGCTCTGGCGGTCCTCGGGCGGCACGAAGGCGATCAGCTTGTCGGCGACGATCCGCGGGTTGTCGCCGGCCTGGATCGCCAGCACCCCCTCGATCGTCAGTTCGCGGAGGGCCAGCTCGGCCTCGGAGATCCCCCGCAGTTTGCTGGCGACGGGGAGGAAGACGACGTTGGCGGAGGCGACGCCGTAGAGGGTGGCGATGAAGGCGCCGGAGATCGCCGGGCCGAGGGTCTCGGGCGCGTCGAGGTTCTCGAGCACGTGCACGAGCCCCATCACCGTGCCGATGATCCCCATCGTCGGCGCGAACCCGCCGGCTTTTTCGAAGACCGAGCGGCCGGCGGCGTGGCGGCCGCTGGCCCCGTCGATCTCGTTCTCCAGCACCTGCAGGATCAGTTCCGGCTCGGTCCCGTCGACGACCAGCTGCAGCCCCTTGCGGGTGAAGTCGTCGTCGAGCTCGTCGATCTCGCCCTCGAGGGCGAGCAGGCCGTCCCGCCGGGCCCGGTCGGCGAGCCCGACCATCAGCTCGACCCGCCCGGCCAGGTCCGGCTTCTCGTTGGAGAAGGCCCTCTTATAGAGAGCCGGGATCCGCTTCATCCCCTCCATCGAGGTGGCGGCGAGCGTCGCCCCGAAGGTGCCCCCGAACACGATCAGCGCCGCCGGCACGTTGAAGAAGGCGGCGATCGCGCTCCCCTCCATCAGGGCGCCGATCAGCAGGCCGCACAGGGCGGCGCCGATTCCGATCGCGGTCGAGGCCTTCATCAGTGCTCCGCCGGGTAATCGACCGCCACCGGCGGCCCTTCAGCGAGGCCGTTGCGGCGCAGGGCGCGCTCGAGCACGCCGACCCGCCACTCGCGCACGGCCGCCGTCACCGAGTCGGGCGACTCGGCGACGACGAGCTTGCTGCCCGTGGTGAGGGTGACGACGGTGTCCGGGGTCGACTCGACCGTGAGGACGAGGTCGGGATTGAGGTCGAACTCGTGCCCGGTGCCGCCTAGTCGGTGCAGGCGGATCATCGCTTCAGGTTGACCAGGTCCTGGAGCATTTCGTCGGACGTCGAGATCACCCGCGAGTTGGCCTGGAAGCCGCGCTGGGCGGCGATCATGTCGGTGAATTCCGTGGCCAGGTCGACGTTCGACATCTCCACCGTGCCGGAGATCGTCAGGCCCCGTTCGGCGTTGGGGGTGCCTTCTTCGGCGGCGCCCGAGGCGGGGCTGGCGATCCAGCGGTTGCCGGAGGTGCGCTGCAGCCCGGCCGGGTTGGCGAAGGTCGCCAGGGAGACGTAGCCCGCGGTTTCGCGCGGGCCGCCGCCGGCAGGCACGTAGGTGACGGCGCCGTCCTGGCCGATTGAGATGTCGCTCGATTCCGGCGGCACCTGGATGTAGGAGTTGGGGGCGCCGTTGCCGGCGGCGTTGCGGCCGAGCACGTAGTCGCCTTCCTGGGTGGTCAGGAAGCCCTGCGAGTTGAAGGTGAAGTTGCCGGCGCGGGTGTACTGGAAGGTGGCGGGCAGGGCCGGCGGGGTGCCGGACCCGACCACGAACATCCCCGGGCCCTGGATCGCCAGGTCGGTGACGTTGCCGGTCGCCTGCAGGGCGCCGCCGCCCATCAGGTTGTCGATCGAGCCGAGCTGGACGCCGAGCCCGACCTGGGCCGCGTTGCGGCCGCCCTGGCCGGGGCCGGGCGCGGCGGCGCCGATCTGCATCTGCGACAGCGAGTCTTTGAACGTCGCCCGGCTCGCCTTGTAGCCAACGGTGTTGACGTTGGCGATGTTGTTGGCCGTAACGTCGAGCTTGACCTGGTGGGTTTTGAGGCCGCTGATCGCGGCGAACATCGCTCGCATCATGGTTCGCTTACTTCCTTTCGCGGCCTCCTCGATGAGGTCCAGCCGTGGGTTGTGGGACTCGACGGCGTCATGCGACTACGGCGCTGTCGATGTTGGTGAAGACGTGGTCGCGCATCTGCGCGGAGGCGATCGCGGTGATCACGGTCCGGTTGGCGACCGAGACGACGAAGGCGCTGTTGTCGACCATCACCACCGCCTCGCGGGCGCCCTTGCCGGCGGCCAGCTCGACGCCGCGCTGCAGGCGCGCCATCGAGGTCGGGTCGGTGGCGATGCCGCGCCGCTGGATCCGCTCCAGGGCGTGCTTGGAGAACTCGACGCCGCCGCTGCTCTGGCGCAGCCGGTCGGCGAAGGCGGGGGTGCCGACGCCGCTCGGCGGCGCCGCCGGGGGTGCCGCGCTCGGCGGCAGCGGCGAGGCACCGCCGATCCTCTCGACCGGAAGGCTCATCGGACCTCGCTGACGACGCCGGGCTGGATGCCCTCTTCGCCGCCGATCGTCAGGGTGAAGCCGTCCTCGCCGAAGCTGACCCGTTCGACGGTGCCCTCGGCGCTCGTGCCGTCGGCTTTCGTGTAGCTGACCTCGCGGCCGATCAGGGCCAGTGACTGGTCGGCCGCCATCGTGCTCTCCAGCCGTTCGCTGGAGGCGGAGAGGTTGCTGACCTGCTCGAGGGTCGAGAAGGCCGCCATCTGCGCCATGAACTCCTGGTCGCCGACCTTTACCTGACGGACGCCGGCGGGCAGATTCT
>CBIHMQ010000189.1:0-4178 GCA_966211075.1 uncultured bacterium | reverse complement strand
ACCCGGCCTCGACCTGGATCGACGCCGGGGTCGAGATCGGCGCCGACGCCCGCATCGAGCCCGGCACCAGCCTGCGTGGTGCCACCGAGATCGGCGGCGGCGCCGTCGTCGGCCCGCTCAGCACGCTGATCGACAGCAGCGTCGGCGCCGGCTCGAGCGTGGTCCACTCCTACCTGGTCGAGTGCGAGGTCCTCGACGGCTGCTCGGTCGGGCCCTTCGCCTACCTGCGCCCCGGCGCCGCCCTGCACGACGGCGCCAAGGCCGGCAGCTTCGTCGAGATCAAGAACTCGACGGTGGGGGAGGGCACCAAGGTGCCGCACCTCTCCTACGTCGGCGACGCCGACATCGGCCCCGGCAGCAACCTCGGCGCCGGCACGATCACCGCCAACTACGACGGTTTCCGCAAGCACCGGACCGTGATCGGGCGCGACGTCCGTCTCGGCGTTGACACGGTGCTGATCGCCCCGGTAGAAGTCGGCGACTCCGCCTACACTGGCGCTGGCGCAGTGATCAAGGACGACGTGCCCGAGGGAGCGTTGGCCGTGAGCGAGAACGCGCAGCGGAACATCGACGGATACGCCGCCCGCAAAGCGGCGAAGATGCGAGAGGAACAGAGCCCGTGAGCACGATCGAGCAGCGCCCCGAGGCGGCCCCCACCGCCATCCCCCACGACTACTCGAAACGGCTGATGGTCTTTGGCGGCCGCGGCTCGATGGACCTGGCCGCCAAGGTCGCCGGCAAGCTCGGCCTCGACCTCGGCCAGGCGACCCTGAAGACCTTCGCCAACGGCGAGGTCTACTGCCGCTACGAGGAGTCGATCCGCGGCGCCGACGTCTTCATCGTCCAGTCGACCTGCGCCAACGAGCAGAGCGGGATGACCCCGAACGACTCGCTGATGGAGCTGCTGACGATGATCGACGCCGCCCAGGGCGCCTCCGCGCACCGGATCATCGCCGTGATGCCCTGGTACGGCTACGCCCGCCAGGACAAGAAGTCCGCCCCCCGCGAGCCGATTACCGCCCGGATCGTCGCCAAGGCCCTGGAGGGCGTCGGCGTCGACCGCGTCGTCACCATGGACCTCCACGCCGGCCAGGTGCAGGGCTTCTTCCACGTCCCCGTCGACCACATGACGGCGATGCCGATGCTGACCCAGTGGTTCGCCGACCAGTACCCGGCCGAGGATCTGGTGATCGTCTCCCCGGACGCCGGCCGCGTGAAGACGGCCCGCAACTTCGCCCGCCGGATCGGCACCCACTGGGCGGTCATGGAGAAGGAGCGTCCCGCCCAGCAGGTCGCCGAGATCGGCTACGTAGTCGGCGAGGTCGAGGGCAAGACCGCGGTCCTGGTCGACGACATGATCGACACCGCGGGCACCCTCTGCGCAGCTGCCCAGACCGTGCTCGACGAGGGCGCGGCGCGGGTGATCGCCACCGCCACCCACGGCGTCTTCTCCGGCCCCGCCTACGAGAGGCTCGCCGACTCCGCGATCGAGCGGATCGTCGTCACCGACACCCTGCCGCTGCGTCCCGGCGCCCCGGACAAGATCACCGTCCTCTCGACCGCCGGCACCTTCGCCGACTCGATCCGCCGCATCTTCACCGACGACTCCGTGTCGGAGATCTTCGCCGGCGAGAACCAGCTCTTCTAGGGCGGCAGCCCTGAGCACCGAGGCCCCCAGCCGGAAGCCGCGCCTGGTCGGGCACAAGGGCGCCGACCTGATCGCGCCCGGGAACACCCTGGAGAGCTTCCGGGCGGCCGTGGAGGCCGGGGTCGACATGATCGAGTTCGACGTCCTCTGGCTGCCGGACGCGCACCTGCCGCTGGAGGATCGCCATCCCCTGGTCGTCGCCCATGACTGGGGGGACGCCGAGCGGCGGACGCCGCTGCTGCTGACCGAGGTGCTCGACGCCTTCCGGGAGCCGCCGCTCGACCGGGTCGAGATAGACCTCGACATCAAGCTGCCCGGCCGCGAGGAGGAGGTCGTCGACGCGCTGCGGGAGCGGGGGCTGATCGAGCGCTCGATGATCTCGACGATGGAGATGCACACCCTGAAACGGGTCCTCGAGCTGGAACCGGCGCTGCGGCGCGGCTGGACCTATCCCAAAGTCACCAAGGACTGGACCGCGAAGCGCTGGGCGGTGCCGCTGATGCCGGCCGCCCTGGCGGCGATGAGGACCCGCCTCCCGGGCCTCGCCGCCGACAAGCTGCCGAAATTCGGCGTCGAGGCGATGTGGGTCTACCACCCGCTGATCAGCGCCCGCCTGGCCCGGATCTGCGAGCTCGCCGGCGTCGAGCTGATCGCCTGGACGGTCGACGACGAGCGGCGGATGCGCAAGCTGCTCGACCTCGGCGTCGACGGCATCTGCTCCAACGACCCGCGCCTCTTCGATCGACTGGGCGCTTAACCACCCCATAGGCGGGTTAAGCGCCCAGTCAACCAGGGAAGCGGTAGCGGCGCTAGACGGTGGTGGGGGCGGTGCCGGGCCCGGTGCCGCGCTTTTGCTTCACGGCCGACTCCAGCTCCGCGGCGGTGAAGCCGCCGACCGTCTCGCCGTCGAGCGCGTAGCGGTAGAGGGCGACGCCGAAGATGCCGCGCAGGGCGTTGGAGATCAGCATCGCGATCAGGAAGACGATCGCGCCGATCGCGACCAGCAGGGCGCCGGCGAAGGAGGCCGAGGCCCAGATCATCACCCCGGCGACGATCAGCAGGATCGCGGGCAGGACGCCGAGCAGGAAGACCACGCCGCCGATCACGACGTCGCCGGCGATCTGCTGGCCCCAGCGCTTCTTGAACATCGAGGCCGAGCGCTTCAGGGTCTGGAACGGGCCGGTGCCCTCGATCGCAATGACCGGGACCGCCAGGAAGGTGACCAGGGACCAGGCGGTGCCGACCAGGCGGGCGGCGATCTGCCCGCCGAGGCCGCCCTGGTTCTCGAGCGCGCCCATCAGGACGCTGATCGCGGTGGAGACCGCCGCCCAGCCGCAGATCTGGCTGAAGCGCTGGCGCGAGACGGCGAGCCCGTCGGACATCGTCGCCTGCTGGCCGCGGAAGATCATGTCGGCGCAGGCGGCGAGCCCGACGCTGAAGTAGAGGCCGATGACGCTGAGGACGTAGATCCCGAGCACGACCAGCGGGATCGCGCCGCCGAGGCTGCCCTGGTCGAACAGGTAGAGGCCCGGCCCGAGCGTGACGATCGCCAGCAGCGTCGAGGCGATGCCCCCGTAGAGGGGGAAGCGGAGCAGCTGGCGGTGCTCGTTCAGCAGTCCCCAGCTTTTCTTCGAGAGCGCCCAGCCGCGCTTGATCCTGCTCATCCTTCGCTTCCTCCTAGGTTCGGGTGGCTCAGGTGATTTCGGTCAAACCGGGCGCCCGCTTGAGCCCCCGCTCCTCGAAGTACTCCCATTCCTGCTGGCCCAGCTCGGTCGCCGGCGGGTCGGCGTAGACCCACTCGCGGAAGATCCGGTGCCAGTTGCGCTTCGCTCGCAGCTGCCCGAGCACCGCGACGACGCCGATTTCCATCCGCCGGCCCATCAGCTCCTCGGCCGGGATCGACTCGCGGCGCATCAGGTCGTAGTACTCCGAGCGCGGGTCGTTGGTCGACTCGATGATCTTCATCACCCGCCGCGGCGTGATCTCGATCTCGCGGTCCTCGATGTACCAGCCGCCGACCGCGCCCATGTGCTCCATCAGCCGCTCGGCGTCGAGCTTCGAGGGCTTCTTGATGAAGCCGAGGTCGTGGAGGGCCTGGCGGAACGCTTCCGGGTCGTCGCGCGAGGCGGCGTCGAAGGCGCGCTGCTCGAGCAGGATCTGCTCGCGGTCGAGCTTCTTGGTCATCCCGAAGTCGAGGAAGGCGACCCGGCCGTCCTCCTGGAGGATGTAGTTGCCCGGGTGGGGGTCGGCGTTGAAGTGCTGGAGGTTGAACATCGAGCCGAGGCTGCCTCGGAAGACGATCTCGCCGAAGCGGCTGCGCTCCTCGTGCGGCAGCTCCTTGATCTGCTCGAACTTCATGCCCCGCACCAGCTCGGTGACCAGGACCCGCCGCCGCGAGAGCCGGGTGACGACTTCGGGCACGTAGACGAAGGGGTGTTCGCGGTAGGCGCGGGCGAAGGAGCGCTGGTTCTGGGCCTCGTACTCGTAGTCGAGCTCCTCCATCACCCGCTCGCGGATCTCCGCCGCGATC
>CBIHMQ010000188.1:0-4204 GCA_966211075.1 uncultured bacterium | reverse complement strand
ACCAGCGTCTGGGCGCCGCGCTTCTGGCGGGTCGTCGGCGCCCAGACGCTGGTCGTGCTCGGCGTCTTCCTGCTGGCGATCACGGTCGTCGGCCTGCCCTTCGCCGCCTACAAGTACGTCTCCTGGAGCTTCGTCAAACAGGAAGTGCTGTTCGGCGACAAATCGATCCGGGCGGCGCTGCGGGGCAGCTCGGAGCTTGTGCGGGGACGCTGGTGGCACACCCTGCGGGTCGCCGGCTTCCTCTTCGTGCTCAACGTCGTCGCCGGGCCGGTCCTCTCCTTCGCGCTGATCTTCACCTCCCTGCCGCTGCTCTGGATCAACCTGCTCGGGGCGCTGATCTTCTCCCTGCTGATCCCCTACACGGCCCTCGGCGAGACGCTCCTCTACTTCGACCTGCAGGCGCGGGCCGAGGCCGAGCCGGCGAAGCCGCGGCGGCGCTGGTGGCGGCGGGCGCGCCGTTCGCTGCGGCGCCCAAGCGAGCCGGCACCGGACGTCGCACCCAGCCATTAGGTTTTGCGGCGTGAAGCTGCTCGCCTTCAGCGACCTGCACCGCGACCTCGAGCAGGGGACGCGGCTGGTCGAGATGTCGGCCGAGGCCGACGTCGTGATCGGGGCCGGCGACTTCGCCTCGGTCCACGAGGGGCTCGAGGAGACGGTCGCGGCGCTGGCCGGGATCGCGGCGCCGACGGTGCTGGTCCCCGGCAACAACGAGACCATCGACGCGCTTCGCGACGCCACCCGCGAGTGGGCGGCGGCGACGGTCCTGCACGGCGAAGGGACCTCGATCGGCGGCGTCGAGTTCTACGGGCTCGGCGGCGATCGAGGAGAAGCGGCCGCGGCTGGCGGTCTGCGGCCACATCCACGAGTCGTGGGGCTGCGAGGGCGAAGTCGGCACGACGCCGCTCCGCAACCTCGGCCCGACCGGCACCTGGATCGAGATCTAGGCCCCTTGGAAGCCAGCGGTCCCAAGCGCGGCGGGCTGATCCTCGCGACGCTGATCTTCGTCGCCGCCGTCGCCAACTTCAACCTGGCGGTGGCGAACGTCGCCCTGCCGGAGATCGGCCAGGAATTCGGCTCCAGCCAGGTTGGCATCGACCTGATCGCGGTCGGCTACTCGCTCGGCCTGGCGGGCTCGGTCCTCTACCTCGGCGCCGTCGGCGACCGCTACGGGCG
The DNA here is from genome assembly GCA_966211075.1 of uncultured bacterium. GTDB lineage: Bacteria > Actinomycetota > Thermoleophilia > Solirubrobacterales > 70-9 > VAYN01. Next base: position 3,031 of record CBIHMQ010000188.1, on the reverse strand, counting down.
CAAGGCGCTGCTGGTGCTGGGGATGGCGCTGACGATCCCCTTCTCGCTGCTGGCAGGGTTCGCCCCCTCCGCCACCGCCCTCTTCGTCTTCCGGGTGCTCGGCGGCGTCGCCGCCGGGATGGCCTACCCGACCACGCTGGCGCTGATCACGGCGCTCTGGTCCGGCCCACAGCGGACCAAGTCGATCGCCCTCTGGTCGGCGCTCGGCGGCGGCGCCGCGGCGCTGGGCCCGCTGGTGGCCGGCGGCCTGCTCGAAGTAGCCAGCTGGAGCTGGGTCTTCCACGTCAGCGCCCCGCTGGCGGCGATCGGCCTGTTCCTCTCCTGGCGCTTCGTCCCCGCCCACGTCAACGAGACGACCGAGAAGGTCGACCACTTCGGCGGCGTCATCTCGATCGCGATGGTCGGGGCGATCGTGCTGGCGATCAACCTCGCCCCCGAACAGGGCGAGGGGAGCCTGGCGATCGGGCTCGGGGTCGCCGCCGTCCTCCTCGTCGCGATCTTCGTGCTGCGCCAGCGGCGCGCCGCCAACCCGCTCTACGACCTCAAGATCGCCTCCCGGCCGACCTTCTGGGTGGCGGCCCTGGCCGGGATCATCGTCTTCGGCTCGCTGATGGGCGTGATGTTCATCGGCCAGCAGTTCGTCCAGAACGTGCTCGGCTACACGACCCTCGGCGCCGGCGCCGCGGTCATCCCCGGCGCGCTCGGGATGATCGTCGTGGCGCCGCGCTCGGCGAGGCTGGTCGAGTCGCACGGCTCCCGCTTCACGCTGCTGCTCGGCTTCGGCTTCTGCCTGCTCGCCTTCGTGGAGATGCTGCTGCTCTGGGACGAGAACGTCAGCTACTGGGTGGTCGGGCTCGGCTACTTGCTGCTGGGAATCGGGGTCGGCTTCGCCGGCACCCCGGCCTCGCGCTCGCTGACCGGCTCGGTGCCGGTGAAGCGGGCCGGGATGGCCTCCGGCACCGCCGACCTGCAGCGCGACCTCGGCGGCGCGATCATGCAGTCGATCTTCGGCGCCCTCCTCACCGCCGGCTACGCCGCCAAGTTCAACGAACAGATCGCCGCCTCGCCGCGGGCCGAAAAAGTCAGCGAACAGGTCCAGACCGAACTCACCAAGTCCTTCTCGAGCGCCGCCAACACGGCCGAGCAGTACCCCGAATACGCGGTGCAGATCGTCGGGGCCGCCCGCAACTCCTTCCTCCAGGGCGGCGACTGGACCTACGCTGCCGGGATCGTCGCCGTGCTGCTGGGAATGTCGATCGTCTTCTTCCTCTTCCCCAAGCACCAGCGCGAGCTGGAGCTGGTCGAGGGCTACCACGCCGCCGACGCCGGATAATTCGGCCATGGCCTACCGACTGCTCCGCTCCGGCGACGCCTACTGGCGGCGCTCGAACCAGATGGCGACGCTGAATACCGACCTCGCCAAGCAGCTCGAGGCGAGCGAGCTGGGGGCGCGTCTTTGGCGTCTGGAACCGGGCCAGGCCTCGACCCGGCACAAGCACGGGAAGACCGAGGAGCTCTACCTGCTGCTGGAGGGGACCGGCCGGGTCCGAATCGGCGACGGGGAGCCGCTGACCCTGGCCCCACTCGACTCCTTCCTGGTCGAGCCGTCCACCGTCCGCCAGCTCTTCAACGACACCGACGCCGACCAGCTCTGGCTCGTCGTCGGCGCCCCCCAGGAAGCGGCAAACACGTTGGAGATGAGCGAGGTGCAGCTGCGCGAGCTCTACCCCGACGGACCGAAAGCGCTGCCGCCGGAGCTTCAGGGCGACAGTTAGCGCCGCGCAAACGAACCGGGTGTTTTTTGCGCTCGGGATAGTTAGCGGCTAGGTTTTCGACTCCGATGGGGGCGGGCAGACCGAAGCGGTGGGAAAGCCCGTTTGCGCTGGGCCTGGATGTCTGCGTCCTGCTGCTCGTCGCCGCCGCGATCGTCGCCACCGTCATCGCCCACGTCGACGATCCGCGCGAAAGCCTCTGCGAGCAGGGCGGCGAGCTGCGGACCGGGAGGCTGCTCGAACGCTCCGAGCAGATCTACGCCAGGGCCGCCGAGGAAGGCAGGACCTGCGGCAGCGAAGGCCAGCGCGAGGTGAGCCGGGAACAGAGCGAAGCGACCAAGCGCTTCTCCTCCGCCGGGATCCGCAAAGGCAGCGAACCGAACCGGGCCACCGACCTCTACATCGAAGGCTTGAGCCTGAACCCATTCGAACCGGCAGCGCGCGAAGAGCTGAGCGAGTTGCTGGAAGCGCGGATCGCCGCGAAACCGCCGGCCGAGGGGGAGCTCTGCGGCCTGGCGGAACGGCTGACCCAGGCGGGCCTACTGGCCAGCGCCGGCCCGGTCATCGCTGCGGAAGAGGCGACCAAAGGCAGGAACTGCGACGAAGCGCTGCTCACGCTCAACGCGCGCACGGCGGGCGCCGCCGCCCTCCTGCGCGAAGCCCAGGCGCTGGGCGCCGAGCCCGACCGCGGCGCCGCCCGGGCCAAGTACGCGCAGGCGCTGGAGGCCAACCCGGAACTGGGCGAAGCCCAGGCCGGGCTCGAAGGCGCGGTCGAAGAAGGCAGCAGCGCCGACGCGGTCGGTCGGCGCCTCGGCGACCTCCCCGACACGGCGAAGGACGCCCTCGCCTGGCTGGTGCCGCTGGCGATCATCCTCCTGCTGGTGGTGCTGGCGGCCCGGATCGCGATGACGCAGCTGGCGAAGCGCTGGAAGACGCCGCGGCTGTGGCTGATCGCCGTCGGCGAGAAGCTGCGCTTTCCGCTCGCTCGCAACGCCGCCCGTCCCCGCCTCAGCATTGGCAGCTTCGAGGGCGACGACGATGCCAAGGGCGGGGACTTCGCGGCGCTGCTGGCGGCCGCCCTCCCCCAGCCCGACACCCGCAAGCCGGCCTTCCCGTTCGACCGCATCGACAAGGGCAGCCCCACCGACGAGGCAGCCAGCGGGGCCACCGAACTGCTCGAAGCGTTCGCCGAGACGAAACTGATCGGCAGCGTCCTGAAAATCGTCGAAAAGCTCTACCGGCGGCGCACGGTCGAGATC
>CBIHMQ010000187.1:0-4219 GCA_966211075.1 uncultured bacterium | reverse complement strand
TCCTCTTCGTGCTGCTCGGGCTCGGCGTCCTCGCCGTCGTCTCGATGGTCTTCGGGATGATGGCCGCGGTCTCCCAGGACCTGCCGGCGATCTACAACTTCGCCCAGTTCAAGGCCTCGCGCAACAGCGAGCTCTACGACGCCAACGGGGTGCCGATGGGAACTCTGACCAGCGACCAGAACAAAATCCTGCTCGCCTCCGGTCAGATCTCCCCCAACATCAAGAACGCGGTGGTCTCGATCGAGGACGCCCGCTTCTACGGCCACAGCGGCGTCGATTTCCAGGGCATCGGCCGCGCCCTCGTCAAAGACATCCTCAGCCAGAGCGCCGCCCAGGGCGCCTCGACGATCACCCAGCAGTTCGTCAAGGAAGCGCTGGTCGCCCAAGGCGACCGCTCGCTCTTCCAGAAGTTCAAGGAGGCGGCGCTCGCCTACCGGCTCGAGCATCACTGGAGCAAGGACAAGATCCTCAGCCAGTACCTGAACACGGTCTACTTCGGCGAGGGGGCCTACGGGGTCGAGGCGGCGGCGCGGACCTACTTCGGCGCCTCCCATCCCGGTTGCGGGACCTCCGGCGAGCCCTGCGCCTCGGTGCTGGAGCCTTGGGAGGCGGCGATGCTGGCGGCGATCATCCAGTCGCCCTCCGCCTACGACCCGAAGTTCTACCCCGAAAACGCGCTCAATCGCCGCAACCTCGTCCTCGAACGGATGTACGAACAGGGCTACATCTCCCAGGAGCAGTTCGCGGAAAGCACCAAGCAGGCGCTCCCCTCCCCGGCCGACATCGAGCCGCCGTCGCTGGACTCCAAGGCCCCCTACTTCACGGCCTACCTGCGCCAGCAGCTGGTCGAACGCTATGGGGCCAGCAAGGCCTTCTTCGGCGGCCTCGAGGTCAAGTCGACGCTCGACCTCGGCCTCCAGGAAGCCGCCGAAGAAGCGGTCAACTCCTACCTCGGTTACTCGCCGGCGACCGCCTCGCTGGTCGTAATCGACAACCGCAACGCGGGCATCAAGGCGATGGTCGGCGGGCCCGACTTCGACACCAAGCCCTTCAACCTCGCCACCCAGGGCCACCGCCAGCCCGGCTCCTCGATCAAGCCCTTCACGTTGGTCACGGCGCTCGAAGAGGGGATCTCGCCGTACACGGTCTACCCCTCCGAACAGCGGACCTTCTACTTCGGCAAGAAGGGGCGGGAAGCGTTCGAAGTCAGCAACGACGAGGACGCCTACCTGGGCTCCTGCGACATCGTCTGCGCGACCACCTACTCCGACAACTCGATCTACGCCGCTCTGGCGCTGGAAGGCCTGAAGGGCAAGACGGCCACCGACAAGACCAACTCGATCGCGGCGACGATCCACAAGATGGGCTACGACGACCCGATCTCGACCAACCCGGCGATGGTCCTCGGCGGGCTCGAAATCGGCGTCACCCCGGTCGGCTGGACCTACGCCTACAGCACCCTCGGCAACGACGGCGACCGGGTCAGCGGCACCCTGGCGCCGCGGCCGGGCGACAGCCCCGTCTCCTACACGCAGGTGACCGACAGCGACGGCAAGACGATCAAAAGCGGCGACAACGACTCGATCCACACCCAGGTGGTCGACCAGGGCGTCGCCGAAGAAGCGAAGAGCATCCTCGAAACGGTCGTCTCCTCCGGGACCGGCACCAACGCCGACATCGGCGCCGAAGGTCAGTGGGGCAAGACCGGGACCACCGAGAACAACGGCGATGCCTGGTTCTGCGGCGGCGTCTCCGACGAAGTCACGGCCTGCGTCTGGGTCGGCTACCCGGACACGACTACGCCGATGACCACCCTCTACAACGGCGGCCCGGTGATGGGCGGAACCTTCCCGGCCCTGATCTGGGCCAGCGTCATCTCTGCCTGGCAGGAAATTCAGAGCGAACGGGCGGCCGAGCGCAAGTCCAACGAGGAAGCGCGCGGCTCCGCGGACGGCGACGAGGAGGGCGAAACCGAAACCTACGTCGCGCCCGAATCGGCGGTCGAAGAAACCGCGCCGGAAGTCGAAGAAGAAGCGGCGCCGGAAACCGAAGTCGAACCCGAGCCGGAAGTCGAAGCGGCGCCTGAAGAAGCAACGCCGGAAGCGACCCCCGAAGCCGCGCCGGAATCGGGCGGCGGGGGCGGCGTCACCGCAGGTTAGGCCTCGGCGGCCGCGGCCGCGAGACGAAGGGGCTGCCGGCGGCACAGAACCGCCAGGGCCGCTCCACCGCTTTGGTGATGCCGATCCGCGGGCCGGTGACGATCGCCGGCGGCTCGCCGACCGGGGGCAGCAGCAGGAACGGATCGGCGGCGAGGTCGGTGTCGTTCTGCTCGAGGCCGATGCCGAGTGCCTCGGTCAGCTTGCCGGGCCCGGAGCAGAGCTCGCCGTCGGGCCGGTCGCCGCGCCGCTCCCGCATCGCCTCGAGCCCGTCGGTCGGCTCCAGCGCCCGGATCAGCACCGCCGCCGCCTCGCCCTCCGGTTCGGCGACCGCGTTGAGGAGGCTGTGGATCCCGTAGGAGAGGTAGACGTAGGCGCGGCCGGGCGGGCCGAAGAGGGGCTCGGTGCGGTCGGTGAGGCCGACGTAGGCGTGGCAGGCGGGGTCGTCGCGCTCGTAGCTCTCGGTCTCGACGATCGTGCCGCCGACGCCGGTGAAGAAGAGCCGGCAGCCGACCAAGTCCCGCGCCACTTCGTGCACCGAGCGGGCGAAAAAGCCATGGTCCAGCCGCTCGTCCACGGCTGGACGAGCCTCGCTCAAGAGCGCTCTTCTTCGACCCGTTCGCGGACCGCCGCCAGGGTCTCCCCCGCCTCGGCGATCTGGGCCGCCAGCGGTGCCGAGCCGGTGCCGCCGGCGATCCGCTTCGACTCCAGCCAGCTGCCCCGCCGCAGCACCTCGTAGTAGGAGTCGTCGAGGTGCTCGGAGCGGGCCCGCAACTCCTCGGGGGTCAGCTCGGAGAGGCTCTTGCCGGCCTCGACCGCGTCGCGGACCAGGCCGCCGACGATCCCGTGCGCCTCGCGGAAGGGGACGCCGCGGCGGACCAGCAGGTCGGCGACCTCGGTGGCGGCGAGCATCTCGTCGCCGGAGGCGTCCTCCATCCGCTCGCGGTCGAAGGCGATCCCCTCGAGCATCCCGGCGGTGACCTCGAGGCAGCCCTCGACGGTGTCGATCGCGTCGAAGAGCGGCTCCTTGTCCTCCTGCATGTCCTTGCCGTAGGTGAGCGGCAGCGCGTGCATCACCCCGAGCAGGGTCGCGTAGCTGGCCGCCACCCGGGGGCTCTTCGCCCGCAGCAGCTCGGCCGAGTCCGGGTTCTTCTTCTGGGGCATGATCGAGGAGCCGGAGGAGAAGGTCTCGTCGAGCTCGCAGAAGCCGAACTCGGTGCTGGACCAGATGACGATTTCCGAGCCAAGCCGCGAGAGGTGCATCGAGCAGGCGGAGGCGGCAGAGAGGTAGTCGAGGACGAAGTCGCGGTTGGAGGCCCCGTCGATCGAGTTATGGCTGACGTGCTCGAAGCCGAGGTCCTCGGCGACCGCCTCGCGGTCGATCTCCCAGTTGACGCCGGCCAGGGCGCCGGAGCCGAGCGGCATCACGCTGGCGCTGTCGAGCGCGAACTGGAAGCGCAGCACGTCGCGGGCCAGCATCCAGAAGTAGGCGAGCAGGTGATGGCCGAGGTAGACCGGCTGGGCCCGCTGCAGGTGGGTGTAGCCGGGCAGCGGCCAGTCGCGGTGGTCCTCGGCGAGCCGCAGCAGCCGTTCCATGGCCTCTCCGCAGAGCTCGATCGCCCGCAGCGAGTGCGCCTGCACGACCAGGGCGACGTCGGTCGCCACCTGGTCGTTGCGGGAGCGGCCGGTGTGGAGCTTGCCCGCGACGGCCCCGATCTCCTCGCCGAGCAGCCGCTCGATCGCCATGTGGATGTCCTCGTCGGACTCGGCGAAGGCGAAGCCGTGTTCGTGCATGCGGGCCTCGACGCGTTCTAGCCCTTCTTCCATGCGCGCCAGCTCGGCGGCGTCGAGGACGCCGATCCGCTCCAGGCCGCGGGCGTGGGCGCGCGACTGGTCGAGATCGTAGGCGGCCAGCTGCCAGTCGAAGGGCAGCGAGCGGTTGAGGCGCCAGAAGCGCGGATCGGGGTCCTTGCGAAAGCGAGACATCGGGGCCGGCGATTATGCCGTGATCAGCCCTGGCCGAGCGCCGCGGCGAGCTCCTGGCAGACGCGGTCCACCTGCGC
>CBIHMQ010000186.1:0-4258 GCA_966211075.1 uncultured bacterium | reverse complement strand
CGTCGGCACCCGCGCCTGGGTGATCCTGCTCACCGGCACCGACGACAGCGACCCGCTGCTGCTGCAGGCGAAGGAGGCCGAGGCCTCGGTGCTGGAGGCCCACCTCGGCGCCAGCCGCTTCCACAGCCACGGCCGCCGCGTCGTCGAGGGCCAGCGGCTGATGCAGGCCGCCGGCGACATCTTCCTCGGCTGGTGCGCGGCCGAGGGCGTCGACGGCCGCCAGCGAGACTTCTACGTGCGCCAGCTCTGGGACTGGAAGCGCTCCGCCGACGTCGACTCGATGTCCCCGCGCGCCTTCGAGGTGTACGCGCGGATGTGCGGCTGGACCCTGGCCCGCGCCCACGCCCGCTCTGGCGACCGCATCGCGATCGCCGCCTACCTCGGCAACAGCGACACCTTCGAGCGGGCCATCGCCGAGTTCGCCGCCGCCTACGCCGAGCAAAGCGAGCGCGACCACGCAGCGCTCCTTGCCGCCATCGACGCCGGCAAGCTCGAGGCCGAGGAGGCGTAGGGGGAGAGTTCGGGGTGCGGTCGTCCTTAGGTCCGCTATGCGACCGAAAGGACGACCGCACTCCAGATCGCCGAGCCCCAAGGGTGTTCTGGCCGATCTCGCCGCCCGGCAGCACGGCGTCGTTTCGATTCGCCAGCTGCGGAAGCGGGTCGGTTTCTCGGATAGCCGCGTCAAGCGGGAGGTCCAGAGTTCCCGGTTGCACCGGGTGCACCGCGGCGTCTACGCGGTGGGCTACCGAATGCTCTCCCCACACGGGCACTGTTTGGCCGCGGTCCTGGCGTGCGGCCCCAGAGCGCTCCTCAGCCACCGTTCCGCCGCTTGGCTCTGGGGACTCGCGCGCCAGGGCCCGGCGCCCTTCGAAGTCCTCGCCCCCGAGCGACGAAAGCCGCGCCCGCCGATCCGCCTGCACCACGCCCGGGACCTCCGCGACCAGGACCGCGCCCTAGAGCAGAACATCCCGGTCACGTCCCTCGCGCGCACCCTGCTCGACTACGCGGCCACGGTCAACCGCGAGCGCCTCGACAAAGGCATCGAGCGGGCCGAAGAGCTGCAGCTGCTGGATCTCCGCGCGGTCGACGAGCTGCTGGGACGGACCGCTGGGCACCCCGGCCACGGGCGGTTGCGCAAGGCGCTGGCGCTCTACCGGCCGCCGCCGTTCACGCGCTCCGGGATGGAGCGGCGGTTTCTAGAGCTGGTTGAAGAGGCGGGGCTGCCGAAGCCGGCGACCGGGTTCAACGAGCTCGGCCACGAGCTCGACGTCTACTGGCCCGAGCAGCTGTTGGTGGTCGAACTCGACCTCTATGAGACGCACGGCACCCGCGCAGCCTTCGAGCGCGACCGGCTGCGCCACGAGGACCTGTTGCTGGAGGGGATCCGGATGGACAGGGTGACCGGGCCGCGGCTGGCGAACGAACCGCAGCGGGTCATCGCCCGGGTGGCGAGGCTGCTCGCTCAGGGGGAGCGCCGGCGCTGACCCGCAGGTAGTCGCCACGTCGCTTCAGGCGGGCCGGCAGCAGTCGGGAGAGCCCGACCCGGTGCGTCGCCACCCATCGGTAGCCGCGGTCGGTCAGCCTCGGGAAGCCGGCGAAGACGGCGGCCGGAGCCCGCCCGCCGGGAAGCAGGCGCAGCAGGGGCGGCAGCGCGTCACCGCCTGAGTAGCGCTCGCCCCCCAGCGAGACCAGGTGCCATGACTCCATCCGCGCGTCCGGTGGCAGGTCGGCGAGCAGCTTGTCCGCCTCGGACGCCTGCAGCGCCACGGGACGCAGGCGCCCCCCGCGATCCCACCGCAGCAGGCCGGCCAGCAGGGTCCGGCAGAGGCCGCACTCGGCGTCGTAGAGGACCGGCCAGGGCGCCGCCGCGGGCATCGCGCCGTTACGTGCCCGCCGCCGCCGCCTCGCGGGTGCGCTCGCGCCACTCGGCCTCGATCACCCGCATCATCGGCGGGTAGACGACGAGGTGGCGGAAGGGCGCGATCGCGGCCATATAGGCGGCGCCGAAGAGCCCGTTGCGCTTGACGTAGACGGCCATCTCGCCACGGTAGCCGCCGTCCTCCGCCGGCACCCAGCCGAGGTGCAGGACGCCGTGCATGGTCCTGTTGGCGATCTCGGCCGCGAACTCATCGTCGAGCAGGTAGAGCGGCTTGAAGGGGAGGGCGCCGAACTCCGGGCCGGTCGGGGCATCGCGGAGGTCGTCCGGGAGCTGGTCGCGCAGGGTGGGGACTCGCGAGCCGAGCCCCTCGCCCTCGTCGTCCCAGCCGAGCAGGCCGCCGATCTTCCAGCGCAGCGCGAACAGGGAGCGGACCACGAACGAGGCTTCCTTGTCGATGTCGATCGTCGCCGTCTCCTGTACGAGCCGATGAAAGTCCTCCCTGCCGCCGGGGGTGGGGAGGGCCCAGACGTCCTCGAGATGGAAGTCGCGGACGATTTCGTGAATCCGCCATGGCCGCTCGGCGTGGACGCTGTTGGGGAGCCGCATCGCTGCCTCCTCTATACGCATACGTATGGGTCAACTGTACGGTAGCGTATGGAGCGATGGCTGTGACGCGGACGCCCCGGGAGCGGTGGGTCGAGGAGGGGCTGCAGGCTCTCGCCGCCGGCGGCCCGGACGCGGTCCGGGTCGAGGTTCTGGCCAAGGCCCTCGGGGTCACCAAGGGCGGCTTCTACTGGCACTTCGAGGATCGCCAGGCCCTGCTCGACGAGATCCTCGACGCCTGGGAGCGGCTCAGCGTCGACGTCCCGATCGAGGCGGTGGACGCGGCCGGCGCCGATCCCCGGTCCCGCCTCCGCCTGCTCTCCTCGCTCGCCACCGAGCGGGTCCTCGACCTCGACCTCGCGGTTCGCGACTGGGCGCGCCGGGACCCCGCCGTCGCCAAGCGCCTGCGCCTTATCGACAACCGCCGCATGGAGTACCTGCGCTCGCTGTTCCGGCCCCTCAGCGCCGACGAGGCCGATGCCGAGGCGCGCTCCATGCTCGCCTTCTCGCTCTGGATCGGCAACCACTTCATCGCCGCCGACCACGGCGATCGCAACCGCGCCGAGGTCCTCGGCCTGGCCTTCGAGCGGCTGCTCGACTGAGGGCTGGCGGCGCTAGAGCTGCGGCGCCTTGGCGCCGCGCTTGGCGGCCTTGAGGCGCTGGACTTTGTCGAGGATCAGCTTCCGCAGACGGACCGACTCCGGCGTCACTTCGACGCACTCGTCGTCGCGCAGGAACTCGAGGGAGGCTTCGAGGGTGAGGCGGGTCGGCGGTGCCAGGCGGACGAGGACGTCGGCGCTGGCGGCGCGCACGTTGGTCTGCTGCTTGGCCTTGGTCGGATTGACGTCGAGATCGTCGGAGCGTGCGTTCTCGCCGACGATCATCCCTTCGTAGACCTCCTCGCCGGAGCCGACGAAGAGGCTGCCGCGGTCCTGCAGGCTGAACAGCGAGTAGCTGGCGGTCTGGCCCTGGCGGTCGGCGACGAGCGAGCCGGTCTGGCGGGTCCGCAGCTCGCCCGCCCAGGGCTCCCAGCGGTCGAAGACGTGGTGGAGGATCCCGGTGCCGCGGGTCTCGGTGAGGAACTCGGTCCGGAACCCGATCAGGCCGCGGGCCGGAACCAGGTAGTCCATCCTCACCCAGCCGGTCGAGTGGTTGACCATCTGCTCCATCCGTCCCTTGCGGCCGGCCAGCATCTGGGTAACCGCGCCGACGTGCTCCTCGGGGACGTCGATCGCCAGCCGCTCGACCGGCTCGTGGATTTCGCCTTCGATCTCGCGGGTCACCACGCGCGGCTGCCCGGCGGTCATCTCGAAGCCCTCGCGCCGCATCATCTCCAGCAGCACCACCAGCTGCAGCTCGCCGCGCCCCTGCACCTCCCAGGCGTCGGGGCGCTCGGTGTTCTGAACCCGGATCGAGACGTTGCCGACCAGCTCCGCGTCGAGGCGGTCGCGGATCTGCCGCGCGGTCAGCTTGCTGCCCTCTTTGCCGGCGAGGGGGGAGGTGTTGATGCCGAGCACGATCGAGAGCGAGGGCTCGTCGACCTCGATCACCGGCAGCGGCCGGGGGTCCTCGGGGTCGGCGAGCGTCTCGCCGATCGTCACCTCTTCGATCCCGGCGACGGCGATGATTTCGCCCGGGCTGGCTTCCTTGGCGGTGACCCGCTCCAGCCCCTCGGTGACATAGAGCTCGGAGACGTTGGCGCGCTGGATACTGCCGTCGGCGCGGCACCAGGCGATCGGCTGGCCGGAGCGGATCGTCCCGTTGTGGACGCGGCAG
>CBIHMQ010000185.1:0-4307 GCA_966211075.1 uncultured bacterium | reverse complement strand
GGGTGAAGGAGGCGGTGGTGAGGAGGCAGCCGGCGAGCAGGATCGGCTGCGAGCCGATCCTCGTCGCCAGCGAGCCGCCGATCGGGCTGGCCACCATCATCATCGCGGTCGCCGGCAGCAGGAAGAGGCCGGCCTGGGTGACCGAAGCGCCGAAGCCGAAGCCGGTCGAGGTCGGCAGCTCGGTGAGCTCGGGAACGAGGATGAAGGAGCTGTACATCCCGGCGCCGACCAGGAAGGCGGCGGCGTTGACGGTCCAGACGCCGCGGACCCGCATCATCGCCATGTCGACGAGCGGTTCGTGGGCACGGTGCTCGAAGCGGATCCAGACCGCCAGCAGGATCGCCGAGATCGCGACCAGGCCCCAGACGCGGGCGTCGCCCCAGCCCCATTCGGAGGTCTGGCTGACCCCGACCAGCAGCGGCACCAGCCAGGCGGAGAGCAGCACGGCGCCGAGCCAGTCGACCCGGCCAGGCGACTTCACCGGCGACTCGGGGATGAACTTGATCGTCGCCACCAGCGAGATCGCGAGGGCGATCAGCGGGGACCAGAACAGCCAGTGGAAATCGAAGGCGCTGATGATCGGGCCCGCGAGGATGATCCCGAGGCCGCCGCCGATGCCGAGGATCGCCGAGATCAGGGCGATCCCCTGCCCCGCCTTCTCGGCCGGGAACTCATCGCGGATGATCCCGAAGGCGAGCGGGAAGATCGCGCCGCCGCCGCCCTGGATGATCCGCGCCGCGATCAGCAGCGGAATCGAGTTGGCGAGGGCGGCGAGCAGGGTGCCGGCGCAGAGGCCGGCGAGGGTCCAGACGAGGACGCGCTCCTTGCCGAACATGTCGCCGAGGCGGCCGATGATCGGGGTCAGCACCGAGGCGCTGAGGAGGTAGCCGGTGAAGAGCCAGGCGGTCGCGGTCGAGGAGGCGTGCAGCTCCTCCTGGATGTTCGGCAGGGCCGGTGCGACGGTCGACTGCAGCAGCGAGTACGCGACCCCCGCGATCGCCAGGACCGCGAAGGTGATGCCGTAGTGCTGGCGGTCGAGGGGAGCGGTGGTATCGTCAGCGGGGGATGTCATCAAGCGCTGACAAAGCTAGCACGGCCCGGCGTTCCCACGACGCCGAGGCCAGCCGCGCGGCGCTGCTGGAGGCGGGGCGCCAGCTCTTCGACGAGCTCGGCTTCGACCGCGCGACCGTGCGCCAGATCGGCGAGCGCGCCGGCGTCGACCCGGCCCTGATCGCCCGCTACTTCGACGGCAAGGAGGGCCTTTTCCTCGCCGCCTGCGCGACGCCGGCGGCCGACGAGGTCGAGCTGCCGGCCGACCCCCACGAGCTGGTCGCCTGGCTGCTCGAGCGCTGGGACGACTACGGCCACAGCCCGTTGAGCCGGGCGCTGGCCAGCCCGGCGTTGAGCGGCGACGTCCGCGCCAAGATCGGCGCCGCCGTCCGCGACCGCCTGCTCGGCCCGCTCGTCGCCGAGCTCGGCCGCCGCGGCGTCCCCGACCCCGAGCTCCGCGGCGAGCTGCTGGTGGCCCTGGCGGTCGGCGTCTCGATCACCCGCGCCAACGCGACCCTCGCCGTCAACGCCGCGGCGCCCCGCGAGCGGGTCCTGGCGGTACTGCGGCCGGCGATCGACGCCCTCGCCGCGCCCACGCGGTAGACCTCAGCGCGGACGCCCTTGGAGCGCTGCCATGCGCAAGCACCGCCGCCGATTAATGGTTGTCTGGCGAACAACTGCGCCTACTTGACATTGACGACGATCAGAGTCGGCAGCGATGGTGGGCCTCCCCCGACCATGCTCGCTCGCCGGGCCTCCAATCGCCGCTTGTGACTTCTCCCCTCAGAACAGGGTCGAGCATGGCCGCGGCCTCCCGGTGTCCTGCAGCGAGTTCGGCTGAGATCCCGACCTCCTCGGCGAGGCGCCCGAACGGGAGCGCCCACCCCCGGGGCGGAGAGGGCAGGGAGCGCGGGACCTGTGCTGCGCGGCGGTCGAAGACAGCCTCGATCTCCCGCCGCAGTGTCATGGCGTCGAGCGGCGAGAGTTCCGCGATGAGGGCGAGGTCGACCAGATCCTTGACCCGGGTGCTGGCGCGCCCGCCCTCGTAAAGGTGGGTGTAGGCGTGGAGCTTCTCGGCGACCTGAAGCTCCAGCGATACGGCCGGGATTCCGATCGGCTCGATGTCGGCGAAGCCCAGAAGGTCGTCCGTGGGAAGGGTCTCGACGCCGGCCGAACCGTCGGCCCGCAGGCCGACATCGAGGACGAAGGTCTCGAAGGGCCGGCCCGCGAGCGAGGTCGAGACCCGAAAGCGGTGGGCGCCGCCGAGGCGGTCCGCGGGCGTTCCGGTCCGCTCGATCGAGAGGACGAAGAAGTCGCCGGCGTCGTGATCGGCCGCATCGAGCAGCGTGTCCGCCAGTGCGTCCTCGGCCGCCCGCCACTCGATGTCGACGTCTTTGGTGCTGCGCGCCCGGGCAGCCAGCCGCAGGTCCAGAGCGAACCCGCCCTTCAGCACCCACCGATCTGCCGCCACCGCCTGCAGGCGGACGAGGAGCCGGTCGAAGGCGACGCGCTCGCGGTTACGGCTCAGGTCGGAACCGTCCCTGGCGCTGTCCTTCAGTCGCTGTCCAGTGCCATGCGAAACGCCGCGGCGTTCGCGTATCTCACGTCGGTCCCTCCGCAATTGCGCGCTCGGTGAACCTCCGCACCCGCTCAGGGCGGGAGGCGGCTGAGCGCCGCAGGCGCGACGAGGTGGTCATCCCGCGGTCGAGCGCCTGGTGGATCGCCATCTCGATCTGCTCGGGTTGCGCGCCGGATTCGAGTGCGTCGAAGATCGAGCGCTCGGGGCCGGTCACGGGAAGGCCCGCGATCTGCCGGATCTCCTTGGCTCCAGGCGGATGTTCGCTCGTGTGGAGTTGGACGCCCGCGCGCCGCCTCAGACCGCGCTCCGAGCGGGGCACCGTCAGGTGAACGGCGGCGGGGATCACGTCGGAGAGGTCCTGCACCTCGAGCGCGCTCTCGTGTGAGACCACCGCGCCGCGACCGCGCAGCGACAGCCACGCCGCCATCACGTGCTCGTGCGGGCTGGTGGGGAAGTGGCGCAGGCGGTAGAGCCCCCGCCCGACCCGCTGGTAGCGGCCGCCCGGGCGAGCATGGTGACGGAGGGTGGCACGGGCCATATTCGCCTCAAGCGCCTGTCCGGCCGTGAAGTAACCCGCCTGAGCCTCGGCGTGTGCGTAGAGCGAGTCGTGATCTACGTCAGACACATAAGCGAGAATACCACCCAAATCGCTGACAACCGATGGTGCGGCATTTCCTTTCTTCTCGCCCTACGGCTGAACTCCCCGTCGGCGTTTGCGAGGCCATCAACTTGAGCGAGGGGACCGAGCCGCTGTAGAAGAGCGTGGGTCCGACTCGCACGTCGAATCGCTCGCCGAGCGTGTCGAGCGCCCTGCGGTAGCGGTGTGGCCAATTGACCGCTACCGTTGTCCGATGCCATCGACGGCGGACGGGGAGCAGCGTCTTGTGCTGATCGCCTACGACGGATCGCGCCAGGCGAAAGGCGCGATCGTCGAGGCGGCCCGCGAGCTGGGTGCCGGCCGCCGCGCGGTCGTCCTCACTGTTCGCGAGCCGCTCGACCAGATCGCCTTCGCTGGATATGGGGGAACGACCACGCTCGATCCCGCGACCGTCTCGGCGATGCAGGAGTCGGCGGAGAACGAGGCGACCGCCGTGGCGGAGGAAGGGGCGCAGCTCGCACGCGAGGCCGGGTTCGTCGCCGAGGCGCGGGTCGAGATCGCCCCGAGTCCCTGGCAGGCGATCGTCGCGATCGCGGACGATCTCGACGCGGGCGTGATCGCGATCGGCTCGCGCGGCAGGACCGGCCTGCCGAAAGTGCTGCTCGGCAGCGTTGCCTCAGCGGTCGCCCAGCACAGTCGCCGCAGCGTCCTCATCGTTCACCCCGAGGCGGCCGGGTCCGACCAGGGCTGAGTTCGGCCTGTCCCTTCAGTCGCGGCGGAGCATCGCGCGCAGGTCCCCGACGCGGCCGAGGTGGCGCAGCTTGTCGGGGTTGACCACCGAGTTGATGCCGACGATCTCCCCGCCGGAGACTTCGACCGAGAGCACGCCGACGAGGCCGCCCTCGGCGTCGAAGACGAGGATTCCGGGGAGGCCGTTGATCTCGCGCCGCTCGACCGCGGCGGCGCCGCGCAGGCCGGCCCGCAGCCAGGCCCGCAGCGCGTCGCCGACCCGCTCGGAGCCGCGCATCGCCCGCGCCAGCGCCGGCACCTTGCCGCCCCCGTCGCCGCGCAGGACGACGT
>CBIHMQ010000184.1:0-4310 GCA_966211075.1 uncultured bacterium | reverse complement strand
ACGTAGCTCAGTTGGTAGAGCGCAAGCTTCCCAAGCTTGAGGTCGCGGGTTCGAGACCCGTCGTCCGCTCTCCTTGGGCGTTCGGTCCTTCATCGCCGTGCTTGCCGTGCTGGCCGTCGTCGGCCTGCTCACCTTTGGGCTGCTCAGCAAAGGGTCGACGGGGGTGGCGCTCGGAGAGGCGGTGCCGAGCGAACCGCTTCCCCGGCTCGAAGGGGGTGGAACCGAATCGCTCACCAACTACCGGGGCCAGTGGGTGCTGGTCAACTTCTGGGCCTCGTGGTGCGTGCCGTGCCGGACCGAGGCACCTGAGCTGGAGGAGTTCCAGCGGCGCCACGGCGGGCCGCGGTTCACGGTGCTGGGGATCGACAGCCGTGACCTGACCGGCGACGGGCGGGACTTCGTCGAGCGCTACGGGCTCACCTATCCGCAGCTCCGCGACGGCGACGGCGACGCCGCCCACGAGTTCGGCACCACCGGCGTGCCCGAGAACTTCCTGATCGACCCGCGGGGCAAGGTGCGGCTGCTGGTGCGGGGGCCTGTCGACGCCGAGTACCTGGACCGCTACGTGGCGCCGATGCTGCCCGGCGGCGAGTCGTGAGCCGGGCCGCGGGACTGCTCTGCCTGCTGGCGGCGCTGGTCGCGGCTGCGCCGGCGGGGGCCGCCCAGCCCCAGGTCTCGATCGGCGAGATCGAAGCGGAAGTGATGTGCCCGGTCTGCGGGACCCTCCTGCAGCTGGCCGAAGCGCCGCAGGCGCAGCGCGAGAAAGCCTTCGTCCGCCGCCTCATCGCCGAAGGCAAGAGCAAGGACCAGATCAAGGACGCGCTGGTCGCTGAGTACGGCGATGCGGTCCTGGCCCTGCCGGAGAGCAAGGGCTTCAACGTCTCCGCCTACCTGGTCCCGGCGATCGCCTTCGTAGTCGCCCTGGTGGCGCTGATCTTCGGCGTGCTGCGCTGGCGGCGCGCCGGCCGCCCCCCTGACGGCGGCTCGAAGCCGGCTCCGCAAGGCCCCAGCCCCGAGGACGCCGAGCGCCTCGACGAGGACCTCGCCCGCTACGACCTCTGAACCGGCGCGACGACGATCGCGCCGAGCGTGGGGACCGGCAGGCGGCGCAGCTCACGGCGGACGGCACGTCCCGCCCGGCCCGAGGTCTGCTCGGGGCCGAGGCAGGCGAGCACCCCCTCGGCGCGGCCGGCGACGCCCGCCAGCGCCCCGGCGCCGTCGCCGAGCGCGGGTGCCAACAGGACCGTCAGCTCGTAGGCGGCGGCGAGCTTGGCGGTGGCGTGGCGGAAGCTCTCGGAGTCGAGCAGGATCGAGGGTTCCTCGGCGGGACGCCCGGCGGCCACGCAGACCAGCGCCTCCCCCGCCCCCCGCGCCTCGGGGCCGGCCAGGACCAGCGGCTGCAGGATCTGCGGCGCCGTCGCTTCCCAGCGCAGGTACTCATGGAGGCCGGGTAGCGGGGCCAGGCCCAGCTCGGCGGCCACCCGCGGCGCGGCGAGGTCGCACTCGAGCAGGGCGGTGCGCAGGCCGGAGGCGCTGGCGGCCCCGGCGAGGGCGACTGCCCCGGCGGCGGCGAGCCCGCCGCTGCCGGTGACGACGACAAGGCGGCGGCCGTCGAGCTGCTGGCGGACGCCGCGCATCGCCTCGAAGTCCTGGCGGCGCAGCGACCAGACGCGCGACTCGCCCTGGCCGGGAGCGGCGATCTCGGCGAGGACCGGGAGCTTGCCGCGCCCCGGCATCACATCCGCTCGGGCGCCGAGATCCCCAGCAGCCCCAGCGCCTTGGCGATCGTCCGCTTCGTGCAGAGGCAGAGCGCCAGCCGCGCCGCTTCGGTCCCCTCGCCCTCGGCGCCGACCACCTGGCAGTCGCGGTAGAAGGCGTGGAAGTCGGCCGCGACCGCGGTCAAGTAGGCGCAGATCCGGTGCGGCGCCCGCCGCGCCGCCGACTCCAGGACCTCGTCGGGGAACTCCAGCAAGCGCTTGATCAAGGCCTTCTCACTGAGCACCAGCGGCGCGCCCGCCTCGCTCGGCTCGAAGCTCGCCGCGGCCTCTCCCGCCTCGCCGGCCTTGCGGAGGATGCTGGCGATCCGGGCGTGCGCGTACTGCACGTAGTAGACGGGGTTCTCGCTCGACTGGCTGCGGGCCAGGTCGAGGTCGAGGTCGACGGTGGTCTCGTGGCTGCGCCAGAGCATGAACCAGCGGGCCGCGTCGACGCCGATGTCGTCGACGAGTTCGTCGAGGGAGATGAAGTCGCCGCTGCGCTTTGACATCTGCGCCCGCTCGTCGCCTTCGACGATGTGGACCAGGTTCATGATCAGCGCCTCGAAGGCGCCGGCGTCGGCGCCGAGCGCCTCGATCGCGGCCCGGACCCGGGCCACGTAGCCGTGGTGGTCGGCCCCGAGCACGTCGATCAGCCGGTCGAAGCCGCGCTGCAGCTTGTCCCAGTGGTAGGCGACGTCGGCGGCCAGGTAGGTGGGTTCGCCGGTGGCCTTGATCAGGACCCGGTCCTTGTCGTCGCCGAAGTCGGTGGTCCGCAGCCAGAGCGCCTCGTCGCTGCGGTAGCTATGGCCGCGGCGCTCCAGCTCCGCCAGCGCCGACTCGACCTCGCCGCGCTCGTAGAGCGCCTTCTCGGAGACCCAGTTGTCGTAGACGACGCCGAACCGCTCGAGGGTGCCGCGGACCTGGTCGAGGACCAGCTCGATCCCGCGTCCCCCGACCGCCTCGCGGTCGCCGGGGTCGATTCCCTCGGCGGCGATCCGCTCCGCCAGGTCGGCGATGTAGTCGCCTTCGTAGCCGTCCTCGGGCGGCTTGCCGCCGGTCATCTTGGCGACGATCGAGTCGGCGAAGCGGCCGATCTGGCCGCCGGCGTCGTTGACGTAGTACTCGCGCTCGACGGCGTGGCCGGCGGCGCCGAGCAGGCGCGCCACCGCGTCGCCGTAGGCTGCGTGGCGACCGCCGCCGACGTGCAGCGGCCCGGTCGGGTTGGCGGAGACGAACTCGACGAGCACGCGCTCGGGGGCCGCGACCGGCTCCGGCCCGAGCTCGTCTGCGGCAGCGGCCAGCCGGGCGACGGCGCGCCGGTACCAGCGATCGGAGAGGAAGAGGTTGACGAAGCCGGGGCCGGCGACCTCGACGCGGTCGAGATCGCCCGAAGTCCCCAGATTCCGCTCCAGCTCCTCCTGCAGACGAGTTGCGACGGCGCGCGGGTTGTCCCCCAGCGGCCCCGCCAGCAGCATCGCCGCGTTGGAGCTGTAGTCGCCCAGCTCGACCTGCGGCGGCCGGCTCAACGTCGGCGCCGGCTCGGTCCGCTCGCCGTCGCGCAGGGCACGGGCAGCGCCGTCGACGGCGGCCCGCAGCTCGGCGACTGAGTCGGTGGCGCTCACCGGCCAATCGTATGGACCGCGGCTGGAGCGGGGTAGGCTGCTCGCTTGCGCGCCGCCGTCATCAGCGATGTCCACGCCAACCTCCCAGCCCTGGAAGCCGTCCTCGAAGCAGCCGAGGCGGCTGCCGTCGAGGAGATCTGGTGCCTCGGCGACGTGGTCGGCTACGGCGCCCAGCCCGATGCCTGCGCCAGCCTCGTCAAGGAGCGCTGCAGCGTCTGCCTGGTCGGCAACCACGATCTCGCGGTGCTGGGCGCCCTCGACGTCCGCACCTTCTCCGAGTACGCCGCGGAGGCGGTCCACTGGACCCAGATGGAGGCGGCCGAGCCGACGCTCGAGTTCCTGCGCGGCCTCGAGCCGAGCGGCGAGCGCGACGGCGTCGGCCTCTTCCACGCCTCGCCCCGCGACCCGGTCTGGGAATACGTCCTCTCCCTCGACCAGGCCGAAGACGCCCTCGACGCGCAGCCGCAACGGATCGGCCTGATCGGCCACTCCCACGTCTCGCTCTTCTTCGTCCGCCAGGAGGACTCGCGGCGGGACCAGGCCCAGGGCGCCCAGGCAGGCGACGGCGCCATGCTCGGCCTCGAGCGCGGCACCTGGCTGCTCAACCCCGGCAGCGTCGGCCAGCCGCGCGACGGCGACCCGCGGGCGGCCTGGCTGGAGCTCGACACCGAGGGCTGGACCGCCCGCTACCACCGCGTCCCCTACGACGTTGCCGGCGCCGCCGAGGCGATCCTCGCCGCCGGCCTGCCGAGCGGCCTCGCGGAACGCCTGGGAGCCGGCCGCTGATGCCCAATTGCAGGCAAAATCCACCCACCCGAGGGTTGTCTAGACTCGCCCCATGGGCCGCCTGACCGCACCCCTCCTGGCCTTCTCGGTCGCCGCGCTGCTTGCCGCGGCGCTTTCCGCCTGCGGCGGCAGCGACGCCGAGCTG
>CBIHMQ010000183.1:0-4317 GCA_966211075.1 uncultured bacterium | reverse complement strand
GGGGACCCACCGACCGCGTCGCCCCCCTAAAGCCCCTAGAATCCCGCCTCCCGGGGCGCCAGCCCCGAACCCGCGCCTGTAGCTCAGTTGGATAGAGCGTCGGTCTACGAAACCGAAGGTCACAGGTTCGAATCCTGTCAGGCGCGTCCTTGCTGTTCCGTTGAGGTCCGTGCGTCTCCGAATGTTGCATCCCCCTAAACGGGCGGCGCCGTCGAGCACCACACCAAGGCTCGCCTCGGCTCTGGGGGGCGCCTGGGCCTTGGACTACGGGTCGCTCGCAGAGCGACTTCGGGCGCGGCATCCGGTCGTGCAGCGGGCGTTGGAGCGCACGAAGGCGCGGACCTGTATGTCGCGGACCGTCGCGAAGTACATCTCCCTCACTTCGGGGAGTTCGCGCTTCACGCGCTTCGCTTTGTTGTTCCCGGCCGGCTCGGTGCGCTTGTGTCGGGCGTGCCTGCGGCGTGGGCGGCGGAGCCCATGGCGAGCGCGATTCGCTCTTCGGGGGACGAGCCGCCGCCTGTTTGGCCCTTCGCTCGTGGGCGGTTCGGGGGCAAGGGGGTCGAGCCTCTGTACTCCGCGGCGCCCGAGGCTGCTGAGGAATGGTCAGAGTTGGATGAAGTCCTCGCCCTGCCCGACAGCTTGAAGGCCGGGGATGCGTTGGAGACCGCGGCGGCACTCCTCGGCCCGCTGCTCGACGAGGTCGTTTTGGTGGGCGGCGCCACGGTGATGTGGTCTGTGAGGTTTAGTTGCTCCTTGATGTAGGTACGGAGCGCTTGCGGGGCAAACGGTCTCCGTGTCGAGTCCTACTTCGAGTACGCGGTCTACGGCGCCACCGCCTCATACGGTCTGTTGGAGCGGATCGTGCTCGCTCGTCCGAGCCCGTGTTGGGGAGCTGCTCACCTGACACACAGGGCTGGTTAGCGAAATCCCTAGGAGTTACTTGCGGAGGATCTTCTCCATCGCCTTGCCCTTCGCCAGCTCGTCGACGAGTTTGTCGAGGTAGCGGATCGACTGCATGGTCGGCTCCTCGATCTCCTCCACCCGGATGCCGCAGATCACGCCTTTGATCAGGGTCCGGGACGGGTTCAGCTGTGGGGCCTCCGCGAAGAAGGTCTCGAGGTCCGTATCGCTCTCCGCCAGCGCCTCGATCTGCTCCTGGCTGTAGCCCGTCAGCCAGCGGATGATCTCGTCGACCTCGGCCTTGGTGCGGCCCTTCTTCTCCGCCTTCTCGACGTAGAGGGGGTAGACCTTCGCGAAGGTGATCGCGTAGACGGCATCGGTCGAGCGCTTCGGCATCGGCCGCGAGACTAGCCGGACTACGGGTTCAGCCGCACCGGCAACGATTTCAGCTGGTTAAGGAAGGCCGACTCGATGAAGGCCGGGTCGCCGTCGATCTCGATGTTCGGGTAGCGGGCGAGGGTCTCCTCGAGGAGGATCTTCAGCTCCAGGCGGGCCAGGGCGGTGCCGAGGCAGAAGTGGCGGCCGCCGGCGCCGAAGGCCTGGTGCTCGGGGTTGCGGAGGACGTCGAAGCGGTCGGGATCCTCGTAGCGGGTCTCGTCGCGGTTGGAGGAGGCGTACCACATGACCACCTTGTCGCCGGCTTTGATCTCCTGGCCGGCCAGCTCGGTGTCCTTGGTGGCGGTGCGGCGGAAGTGGGCGAAGGCGGGGAACATCCGCAGCGCCTCCTCGACGGCGCCGGGGATCCGGGAAGCGTCCTCGAGCAGGAGCCGGCGCTGGCCGGGGTTCTCCATCAGCGCTCGCATCGCCGAGCAGTAGGTCGCCTTGGTGCTGTCGTTGCCGGCGGCGACGAGCAGGAAGAAGCCCATTACGATCTCGTGCTCCTCGAGCCGCTCGCCTTCGACCTCGGCGTGGACGAGGACGCTCGTCAGGTCGTCTGTGGGGTTCTCGCGGCGCTCGGCGATCAGGGCATTGCAGCGGGCGAAGACCTGCTGGATCGCCTGCTGGATGGTCTCTTCGACGTTGTCGATCGAGCCGCTGTAGTCGGGGTCACTCGCCGCCAGCGCCATGTTCATCAGCTCGGCCCAGGCGGCGTCGTCCTCCTCCGGGATGCCCATGAAGTTGCCGATCACCCGCGAGACGGCGGGCTGGGCGACGTCGGTGACGAGGTCGGCGGTCTCGCGCCCCTCGAGGCGGTCGAGGACGCCGGTGACGATCTCGCGGATCGCCGGCTCGTGGGCGGCGATCCGTTTCGGCGTGAAGCCGGCCTGGAAGAGCGCCTTCAGTCGGTCGTGCTTGGGCGGGTCCATGCCGATGAACATCGCCCGCGCCAGCTCGATCGGGAAGACCTCGTCGATCACGACGACGCCGCCAAGTTCGGAGGAGTAGGTCTCCCAGTCGCGGCTGACGGTGTGGACGTCGTCGGCGCGGGTGACCGACCAGAAGCCCTTCGCCTTCGGCAGCTCCGTCACCTCGGAGGTCCAGTGGACGGGGCACTGGCCGCGCATCCGCTTGAACAGCTCCCGCGGGGGTCCTTCGACCCAGTGCACCCGCTCGAGCACCAGGGCGTCCTCGACGTTCCCTTCCCCGGCGGCGATCTCGGTCTGGTCCGACACGCTGGACGATCATACTGGCTGCCTGGCCAGTTTCGAAACGCAGGGTTCGCCGCTAGCCGGTCCGGGGCCGGGCGAGAGCCCAACCGACGGCTGTCAGCAGCGCTCCGAAGGCGAGGAAGCCGAGATCCCAGCCGAGCGGGGCGCCGAGGTCGTCCCGGACGTGGTGGAGGCCGAGCACGTGGTGATCGACGATGCCCTCGACGAGGTTGAAGGCGCCCCAGCCGATCAACAGCCCACCGAAGTGACGGTGCCACGGGGGCGCCAGCTCGCCGCGCTGCCAAGCACGAGTGGCGGCGATCGTGCCGGCCAGGACCGCGATCCACGTCGCCAGATGGAAGAAGCCGTCGGCGAGCGTGTTGTGTTCGAGGCCGAGCAGCGTCGAGCTCGGGCAGCAGCCCTCGCTGCTCAACATGTGGTGCCACTGGAGGATCTGGTGGAGGACGATGCCGTCGAGGAAGCCGCCGAAGCCGATGCCCATCAGCAGGGAGGGGAGCAGCGGCGATTGGCGCCGCGTCGCCATGGCCCCGCTCACCGCTCCTTCCGCCCGCTGCGTCATCGCGGGCTAGAGCTTGTCCTCGAGGTCCTCCGCTTTGCGGCCGTGATGGCGGGCCATCTCCCGCTCCCGGGCGGCGCGCTGGTCGGCCTCGGCGGCCTCCTGGGCCAGCTCGTCGGCGCGAGCGCGCTGCCTGTCCGCGACCTCGGCGTGGCGCTCGGACTCGGTGCGGTGCCCGCCGGCTTGCTCGGTTAACCGTTCGCGCTCGATCGCCCGCCGAGCACGCGCCCGCTTCATCGCCATCAGCAAGAGGGCGATGAGCACCACCGCGACGACCGCGATCACGACTATCAGCCAGGTTGCCATGGTCTCCCGTACCCGCCGGATGACCGATCAACCATCGCGATCCGGATGGCGGTGCGGCGATCGGGGTACCGGGTGCCCGTGTTCGACTGGCTGACCGAGGAGGTCTCGCACAGCTCGCTGACCTACGTGGCCGTCTTCTTCGCGGCGGGCGCCGACGTCCTCCTGCCGCTGATCCCGTCGGAGACGATGGTGATCACGGCCGCGGTTCTGGCCGCGCAGGGCGACCTGCTGATCGTCGTGATCGTGCCCGCGGTCGCCCTTGGCGCCTTCCTCGGCGACAACGTCAGCTACCTGCTCGGCCGCCGCGTCGGCGACCCGGTCGCCCGCCGCCTCTTCCGCGGCGAGAAGGGGCAGGCGCGGCTGGACTGGGCCGAGCGGGCGATCCAGCGGCGCGGCGCGGTGCTGATCGCGGTCGGCCGCTTCATCCCCGGCGGCCGCACCGCGACCACCTTCGCGGCGGGCACGCTGGAGATGCCCTACCGGCGCTTCGTCGTCGCCGACGCCGTCGCCGCGGCGATCTGGGCCGTCTACGTCTCCGCGCTCGGCTACCTCGGCGGCGAAGCCTTCAAGGAAAGCCTCTGGCTGCCGCTGGCGGCCTCGTTCGGCTGCGCGATGGCGGTCGGCCTCGGCTTCGAAGCCTGGCGGCGGATCCAGAAGCGACGCGGCAAGGACCTGCTGGGGGACGAGCTGGAGGCCTGACGCTTCAGCCCTTGGGGGCGGAGGTGCGGCGCCCACAGGTAGTCCTCGATTCGGGCTTGGTCGCGGAGTCCGCGAGGCGCCCGAGCAGTACCAGCCAGCAGCCGAGGAGGACCTGGGCGGCGCGCTGGCAGAGGCCTTTGACGGTGTCGATTCCGTCGAAGGGATAGCTGAGGCCGGTCACCAGGG
>CBIHMQ010000182.1:0-4328 GCA_966211075.1 uncultured bacterium | reverse complement strand
GGGTTGATCGCCGTCGCCCGGGGGTTGAGTCGGGGGAAGCGGCGGGCCTGGGCGATTGCGAGTGTCCTCTTTGCGGCTGCGGCGATCAGCCACCTCATCCACGGGCCGGATCCGGGGACGGTGGCGTTGTCGGTGGGGATGCTCGTGGCGCTGGTTTGGTTCCGGAGGGACTTCAGGGCTCAGGGGGATCCGGGGTCGTTGCAGCAGGCCCTCTTCTTCATCCCCATTTATCTGGTCGGGGTCTTCTTCTATACGTGGATCACGCTGTTCGCGGAGCGGGATCACGTCACTCCCGGTCTCACTTTTGGCGGGATCGTCGAAACGGCTTACCTCGGGCTGATTGGGCTCGACGGGCCGTACACGTTTCAGCGGGAGGTGTTCAAGGACTACTTCGAAACGTCGCTGATCGTGCTCGGGGTTGTGGGGTTGTTGATCCTGCTGTATCTGGTGCTCCGCACGTTTGTGCAGGCGGAGCCGCCCAGCGCGGAGCGGCGGGGACAGGCGGAGGAGATCGTTCGGCGGTGGGGGGACGACACGCTGGATTACTTCGCTTTGCGGCGGGACAAGAACTACTTCTTCTCCTCGGACGGGCAGTCGCTGATCGCCTACTTGTATGTGCGGGGGACGGCGATTGTGGCCGCGGATCCGATCGGGCCGCCGGAGGACACTGGGCGGACCCTGGATGAGTTCTTGGCGTTCTGCGCGGAGCGGGGATGGCGGGTGGCGTTCTTCGCGGTGCGCGAGGCCGATGTGGAGATCTACAGGGCGCGGGGGATGCGGGCGATCTACCTCGGCGACGAGGCGATCCTGCGTTGCGAGGAGTTCAGCCTCGACGGGGCCGGGATGAAGGCGGTCCGGGCCGCCGTCAGCCACGTCGGGAAGGACCACGGCTTCGAGCTGATCGCCGAGAACGAAGCGTCGCCGGAGCTGGTCGCCGAGCTGAACGAGATCAGCGAAGAGTGGCGCAAAGGGGCGCCGGAGCGGGGCTTCACGATGGAGCTGGGCGAGGACGTCGAGGGGACCGACCCGAGCTTCGCGATCGCGATCGCTCGCGAGAAGGGCGGCCGGGTCGCCGGCTTCCTGCGCTTCGTGCCGGTCTTCGGCGAGGACCCGGGCTTCTCGCTCGACCTGATGCGACGCCGCCCCGACTCCGCCAACGGGCTCACCGAGTACCTGATCGCCGAAGCGGCGCTGGCGCTCGGCGCTGGCGGCTACAAGCGCCTCTCGCTCAACTTCGCCGCCTGGGGAAGGCTGCTCGACAGCGCCGAGGACGCCGGTCTCTCCGGGCGCCTGCAGCGGCTGATGGCGAAGGGCCTCAACCCCTTCTTCCAGATCCAGAGCCTGCGGGACTTCAACCAGAAGTTCGGGCCCGAATGGGTGCCGCGCTCGGTCGTGATCGACGACGTCTCCGACCTACCGCGGCTGGCGATGCTCTACGCCAGCGTCGAGGGCTTCCTCGAGGTGCCGGTGCTCAACCGGGTGCTGGAGCCGCCGATTCGTCAGCGGGTCGATGCGGCGCGGGCCGAGCGGGATGGCGCCGCCGCTCCTGCGCCGTCATCAGCTGGATAGAGATCAGCATCGCCACGTCGATCGCAAGGCCGAAGGCGGCCCCGAACTGGGACTCGACGAAGGTGAAGACCCGGGTGATGAAGATCGAGACCAGCAGCGCCCGGGTGAACCAGGCGTAGGCCTCGAGCCGGTCGCCGCGCCAGAGCCGCTCCATCCCGATCGCGACGAGGACGCAGGAGACGGCCGTGGAGCCGAGGCTGGCGACGTTGAGGAAGTTGAGGTGGGCGACGGAGTCCTGCTCGAACCCGGGCCGGGCGGCGTTGTCCTGGAAGGTCACCGAGAGAACGAGGCCAAGGACGAGGAGTGCCCCCGCCAGCGCCCAACCCGCGAAGACGACGATCACCACCCGGTGGAACCATGGCTGCTCGCTCCAGGCGCGGTAACGGGCGGCGACCACGTCGGCGAAGCGCCGGAACCAGGGCGGGTCCGGGTTCGGCGTCGTGTCGATTCCCTCCGCCAGGGCGACCAGCTGTTCGCGCAGCGGGTGGGTCGGCGCGACGTCGGCGAGCAGGGCCAGGGCCCGGTCGCGGTATTCCTGCTTGAAGGGGCCGCGGGTCGCCTCGCCGATCAGCTCGACCGCGTTCCGCACCTTCTCGTCTTCGTCGAGGCCGCGGTGGCGCTGGTAGGCGCGCGAGCCGAGGTAGAGGCCGATGAAGATCAGGTAGATCAGCCCCGCCGCCGGCTTGTAGAAGTAGTCGTTGTCGGCGGTGATGAACTTGCCGAGCTCGTCGATGAAGAACCCGAAGCCAACCCCGGCGAGCAGGGCGGCGACCTGGCGGGCGCGCCGGCCGAGCAGGCTGAGCAGGATCGCCAGCGCCCCGACCATGAAGACACCGCCCCAGAGCAGGTGGGCGATGTGGAGGCCGTGGCCGCCGAGCTGCGGGTAGTGGGTCAGGTAGAGCTGGGTGCGGATGCCGAGCTCGGTGGCGATCGCGGTGACGAAGAAGGTGAGGTGGAGAGTCCCGAGGTCGGCGTTGCGGGGCGCCCGCTGCAGCAGGTGGAGGCTCACGCTCCGGCCCTCTCCGGAGCCGCCTCGGCCAACCCGCGCATCCGCTCGGCGCTGTGCTTGCGGGCGTAGAAGAAGTAGACGGTGAAGCCGAGCGCCGCCCAGATCGCCAGCCGGATCCAGGTCGCGCCGGGCAGCGTCACCATCAGCGCGATCGAGGCGACGATCGCGGTCCCCGCGACCAGCGGCAGCGCCGGCACCCGGAAGGGCCGCTCCAGGTCTGGGTAGCGGCGGCGCAGAGTCACGACGCCGGCCGAGACGATGATGAAGGCGAGCAGGGTCCCGATCGAGATCAGTTCGCCGAGCACCGAGAGCGGCACGAAGCCGGCGACGAGGCTGCCGACGATCCCGCAGAGGACGATCGAGAACTGCGGCGTGCGGGTGCGGCGGCTGACCCTGCCGAAGGCGGGCGGCAGCATCCCGTCCTCGGACATCCGCATGAAGATCCGGGTCTGCCCGTAGAGGGTGACCAGGACCGTCGAGGCGAGGCCGACGACGGCGGCGACGTCGGTCAGCTTCAGCAGCCAGTCGAGGTCGCGGCCGCCCGCTTCCAGCGCCGCCGCGATCGGGTCGGCGACGCCGAGCTGGCGGTAGTCGAGCATCCCGGTGAGGACGAAGCCGACGGCGATGTAGATCGCGGTCGCGATCAGGACCGTGCCCAGCAGCCCGATCGGGACCGTCCGCCGCGGGTCGCGCGACTCGGCCGCCGCCGTGGAGACGGCGTCGAAGCCGATGTAGGCGAAGAAGACGATCCCGGCCCCGCGGAGGACGCCGCTCCACCCGAAGTCCCCGAAGCCCCCCTCGTGGGCGGGCACGAACGGGGTCAGGTTCGTGGAGGTGACGTAGAAGATCCCGACCCCGACGACGAGGGAGAGGATCGCGAGCTTGAGGATCACCATCGCGTTGTTGGCTACCGCCGACTCCTTGGTGCCGAGCCAGAGCGCGCCGGAGGTGAGCAGCATCACCGCGATCGCCGGCAGGTTGACGACGCCCGGGTCGTCGCCGAAGGGCGGGCTGGCGAGCGCGTGCGGAATCTGGACGCCGAGCGTTTCCGTCAGCGAGACGAAGTACCCCGACCAGCCGACCGCCACGGTCGAGGCGGCGAACAGGTACTCGAGCAGCAGGTCCCAGCCGATGAACCAGCCGATCAACGGCCCGAAGGCCGCGAAGGCGTAGGAGTAGGTGCTGCCCGCGGCCGGGATCGAGGAGGCCAGCTCGGCGTAGCAGAGGGCGGTCAGCCCGGCCACGATGCCGGCGAGCACGAAGGAGATCAGGACCGCCGGGCCGGCGTAGTGGGCGGCGGCGTCGCCGGTGACGACGAAGATGCCGGCGCCGACGACACTGGCGACCCCGAGCAGGGTGAGGCTGAAGGCGCCGAGCGCTTTCGAGTCGAGCCGGGCGCGGTCGTGTTCGGCCGTCGCCAGGATCGCGTCGAGGTTGCCGCGACCCTTCGGCTCAACGCTCATGGGCGGGCATCCTGCCAGCGTCACCGGCGCGACCGGCATCTAGGCTGCGGCCGGTGACCCGCCCCCGCTCGCTCGCCCTGGCCGGCCTCGCCACTGCCCTGCTCGCCAACTTCTGGCTGCTCGAAGACTGGCTGGCCGCCCGCACCGACCTCTCCGATGCCTGGATCAGCGACCTCGCCGCCCGCACCCAGGTCTACGGCTGGCGCTTCCAGCTGCTCGAAATCGCCGCTGGGCTGGCGGTCGCCGCCTACGCGGCCCTGCTGCTGCGGGCGACCGCGGAGCCCGGC
>CBIHMQ010000181.1:0-4332 GCA_966211075.1 uncultured bacterium | reverse complement strand
GAGCCGCTCCGCGTATTCGCGGGCCTGCATGCGCGAGATGACCATCCGCTGGATCTCGGCCGTGCCCTCGAACAGCTGGTAGATCTTGGCGTCGCGGAACCACTTCTCCAGCGGGCACTCGGTGCTCTGGGCGTAGGGGCCGACCAGGTCCATCAGCGCGGTCGTCGCCCACATCGTCACGTCGCCGGCCTTGAGCTTCGACATCGAGCCCTGGCCGCCGCGCATCGGCACGCCGTTGCGACCCATCCAGGCGGCGCGCTGGACCAGCAGCCGGGCCGCTTCGATCTCGGTGGCGACGTCGGCCAGCGTCTGCTGGATCCGCTGCAGCTGCAGCAGCGGCGTGCCGCCTTCGCTCTGCCCGTCGAGGTACTCGAGGGTCCACTCGTAGGCGGCCTGGGCGATGCCGAGCGCCGAGGCACCGACCAGCGGCCGGGTCACCTCGAAGGTCGCCAGCGCGTCGGCGCCGCTCGATTTCTTGCCTTCGCGGCCGCGCTGCAGCTTCTTCTCGAGCTTCTCCTCGCCGCCGAGCAGGTTCTCGGCCGGGATCCGGCAGTCCTCGAGCACGACCTCGGCGGTGTGCGAGGCGCGGATCCCGAGCTTGGTCTCCTTCTTGCCCTGGCTGAGGCCAAGGGTGTCCTTGCCGACCACGAAGGAGGCCTGGCCGCGGGTCCCGAGCGTCGGGTCGACGGTGGCGACGACGACGTGGACGTCGGCGATGCCGCCGTTGGTGATGAAGACCTTGGTGCCGTTGAGGATCCACTCGTCGCCGTCGCGCTTGGCGGTCGTCTTCAGGCTCTTGACGTCGGAGCCGGCCTGCGGCTCGGTGACCGCGTAGGCGCCGAGCTTGATCTCCTCGGCGCTGCCGAAGCACTCGGGCACCCACTTCATGATCTGCTCCGGGGTGCCGGAGGAGGCGATGCCGGCGGCGGCCAGGCCCGAGCCTGAGATCGCCAGGGCGGTGCCGGCGCAGCCCCAGTGGAACTCTTCGGCGGAGATGACCTGGAACTGACCCTCCGGGTCCGAGGCGGAGCGCTGGATCGACTCGAGGGTGCCGAAGCCCTGCTTACGCGCCTCCCTGATCACCTCCCAGGGGATGCTCTCCTCTTCGTCGTGCTTGCGCGCCGCGGGGCGGATCACCTCGCGGGCAAACGTCCGACATTCCTTCTTGTACTCGAGCTGCTCCTCGTTGAGCGCGAAATCCATTGCTTCCTCCTGGCGTTGGACCGATTGACTGGTCAGTCAGCCAGTCGGATGGAACTGTACCCGAAGCCGCCGCGAGCTCGGTCACTTAAGGCCCTCATAGGGGCGTTAAGTGACCGAGCTTTGCGGCGCGAGCACCGGCCCGGCGCGTGTACCGTTCGGTCGGTGAGCCGGGAGCGCCCCATCAATGCCGACGTGCCCTCGTCGGAGAAGGGCGAGGGCAGGCAGGCCGAGGCCGCGAAGCCGCCCGCGCCGCCGGCGAAGCCTCCGCGCCGGCCCCGCCGGCAGATCCCGGGCGCCCTGAAGGGGATGGCCGCCTTGGTCGTGCTGGCGATCGTCTTCATCGTCGCCGCCGTGGTCGGCGGCAGTGGCGGCGGCTCCGCCGACGAGGAACCGACCGGACCGGCCCCGGTCACCAGCAGCTCTGGCAGCAACGAGCCGGAGCGCGACGCCGAGCCCGGCTCCGAGTCGACGACCGACCTCGGCTTCCCCGCCTTCGCCACCAACAACACGACCCGGATCGGCGGCTCCGACCCCGCCGAGAACGCGGCGGCGACGGCGCTCGCGGTCTTCCCCTCGACCACCCCCTCGCAGCGGCCGGCGGCAGTCGCCCTGGCCGACGAAGCCGAGTGGCAGGGGGCGATCGCCGCGGCGGTCCTGATGGCCCCGCCCGTGCGGGCGCCCTTGCTCCTTTCCGTGGACGGCGAGCTGCCCGAGGCCAGCTCCGAAGCGCTCGCCGCCCTCGATCCGCAGGGCGGGCCGGACACCGGCGGCGCCGCCTACCTCGCGATCGGCGAAGTCGGGGCCCCGGCCGACAGGGAGGTGGCGAGGGCCGGCGGCCGCGACCCGGCCGCGATCGCCGCCGCGGTCGCGCGGCTGCGCGAGAAGCTCAACGGCGACGCGCCGAAGCACTTCGTCCTCGCGCCCATCTCGGCGCCCGGCCTGGCTATGCCCGCCGCGGCCTGGGCCGCCCGCTCCGGCGACCCGGTGCTGTTCACCGGTACCGGCAAGCTGCCGAAAGCGACCGCCGCGGCCCTGCGCGAACACCCGAAAGCCCCGGTCTACGTCCTCGGTCCCTCCTCGGCGATCGACTCCGCGGTCGTCCGCGCGGTCGAGAAGATCGGCAACGAGGCCCACCGTGTCTCCGGCGAGGACCCGATCGCCAACGCCGTCGCCTTCTCCCGCTACGCCGACGGCAGCTTCGGCTGGAACGTCAACGACCCCGGCCACGGCTTCGTGCTCGCCCGCGACGAGGATCCGCTGACCGCCGCCGCCGTGGCGCCGCTCTCGGCCTCGGGGACCTGGGGCCCGCTGCTGCTCACCGACAACGCCGCTACCCTGCCTGCAGCCGTGCGCGACTATTTCCTCGACGTGAAGCCCGGATACACCGACGACCCCACCCGCGCCTTCTACAACCACGTGTGGGTGATCGGGGACCAGGAGGCAATCGACGTGAACCAGCAGGCGGAAGCGAGCGAGCTGGCCGAACTGGCGAAGATCGGCGGCGAAGGACAGTGAGCCAGGCCGAGAACCCCGAACTGCTGGCGCCCGGCCACGAGTTGACGCCGGAGGACATCCGCGCCCTCTCCGGCGCCTCCACCCCCCACTTCGCGTTGCAGGTCCGCAACCGCATCCGCCGCCTGATCGAGCCGCTGCCTCCCGAGCACCCCGCCCGCCTCGAAGGCGAACGCCGGATCGCCAAGCTCGAAGAGCTCGCCCAGCACAGCGGCGACCCGCGCGGGACGCTCGGAATCGGCCATTGAAGTACCTCGCCCCCGGCGTCTGGCGGCTCAAGGAGTTCCCCGCTCCGAGCATCAACGTCTACCTGGCCGAGGACGTCCTCATCGACGCCGGCCGGACCTGGGACCGCGGCCGCATCTTCGCCGAGCTCAAAGGCCGCGAGATCTCGCTGCTAGCCCTGACCCACGCCCACCCCGACCACCAGGGGGTCGCCAAAGACGTCTGCGAGGCGCGCGGCATTCCCCTCGCCTGCCACGCCGACGACGTCGAGGCGATGGAAGGGAAGCGCCCGATCCAGGAGGCGGCGCCCAACAACATCGTCAACAAGACGGTCCGGAAGCTCTGGCAGGGCCCGCCCTACAAGGTCGAGCGGGTGCTGAACGAGGGCGACGAGGTGGCCGGCTTCCGCGTCGTCCACGCCCCCGGCCACGCCCGCGGTGAGGTGATCTTCTTCCGCGAGAGCGACCGGGTCGCCATCTGCGGCGACGTGATTCGCAACATGAGCTACGCCACCGCCCTGCCGGGGATCAAGGAGCCGCCGGCGATCTTCACCTACGACCCGGCCGAGAACCGCCGCTCGATCCGCATGCTGGCCGACCTGAACCCGTCGCTGATCCTCCCCGGCCACGGCCCCGCCGTGGCCGACATCGGCGCCTTCGAGCGCTTCGTCGCGGCGCTCCCCTCCGACGCTTGACCGCAGCCCCGCCGGGGGTAGGCGGGTTACCGAGTTTCAGCTACTGGAAGGGAGTCCAGGATGAGCAAGCTCAAGGGCCGGCGTCCCTCGCCGGCGATGATCGTCGCCCTCGTTGCCCTCTTCGTCGCCCTGGCGGGCACCGCCTACGCGGCGCAGACGATCAATGGCGGCGCGATCATGAAGCAGACGATCGGAGGCGGGAAGCTGAAGAAGAAGACGCTGACCGGCTTCCAGATCAACACCAACAAGCTCGGCGTCGTGCCGTCGGCACGCGTCGCGAACCGGGCAGCCCACACCTACTGGGCCGTCGTCAACAACCCGAACAGCCCGGGCAACGCGGTGCTGGCGCGCGCCAGCGATGCCGGCATCGCCGCGGGCGAGGGCGGCGGCGCCGTCACCGTCACCTTCCCGGTCAACGTCAGCGGCTGCGCCGACGTCGCCGGCCGCAACAACGCCGGCACCTCGGTGCCGAACGCGGGCTTCGCCCAGACCAACGCCTCGGCCGCCAACCCCAACGCGATCGAGGTACGGACCCGCGACGCCAAAGGTAACCCCGAGGACGCCGACTTCCATCTGATCGTCGTCTGCCCGTAGGCAGCTAAGGCCGCGGGACGCGGGCCGCCGCCATGTCGACGCGCTCGCCGCGGAAGGGCACGCCCTCCGCGACGAGCCGCCGGCGCTGGCGGCCGCCCTTGGCG
>CBIHMQ010000180.1:0-4332 GCA_966211075.1 uncultured bacterium | reverse complement strand
GCGTGGGTGCGACCTTCGGCTCCGCTGGGGGCGGAGGCGGAGGTGGCTCCTCCTCGGTCTCGATCGGCTCGGGCGCCTCGACAGCCGGTGCCTCCCTGCCTTCGGCCTCGAGCTGTTCGAGCGCGTCCTTGACCCGGGCGCGGACGTCGTCGACGCTGAGGCCCATCAGGGCCGCCAGGTCGTCGTATCCCTGCTCCCGCTGCGCGAGCAGCCGCAGCATCGCCTTCTGGTCCTCGTTGAGCGCCACCGCGCTGAACCCTACGCGTTCGTGGCGGCGGCTTGACCCCCATTGGGACAGGAGTCGCGAAGGCTTAACCTCGGCAGGTAGGGTTGCGGCCGATGGCGGACGACCCCCGCGGCCTGCTCTCCCATTTCGACGCGCTGCTCGGCACCGAGTGGCTCGACGACGACCCCGACCACGCCCGGGTCCGCGTGCGGATGCGCGACGAGCTGCGACAGCCGGTCGGGCTCCTCCACGGCGGCGTGATGTCGACCCTGGTCGAGAGCGTCTGCTCCCGCGCCACCGCCCTGGCCGTCCTCGACGAGGGAAACATGGCGATGGGCCAGTCGATCAGCGTCAACTTCATCCGCCCCGTCACCGAGGGTCACGCGGAGGTGCGGGCGCGGGCCCGCCACCGCGGCCGCACCACCTGGGTCTGGGACGCCGAAGTCGTCGATGCGAACGAGAAGCTCTGCGCGCTCGCCCAAATGACCATCGCGGTCCGGCCGATCCCCGCCGACCGCCGTTAACCCCCGAACCTGTTCGTAATCGGCAGCCGGCGGTCCTTGCCGAAGGCACGGGGGGTGATGCGGATGCCGGGGGCCGCCTGGCGACGCTTGTACTCGGAGCGGTCGACCAGGCGGATCACCTCGTCGACCGTCTCGCCGGGCATCCCGGCGGCGATCATCTCCTCGCGGCCCTCGTCGCGCTCGACGTAGGCCTCGAGGATGCGGTCGAGCAGGTCGTAGGGGGGGAGGGAGTCGCTGTCGCGCTGGTCGGGGCGCAGCTCTGCCGAGGGCGCCCGCTCGATCACCGCGGCGGGGACCAGCTCGCGCCCGGCCCGCTCGTTGCGCCGCTCGGTCAGCTGGTAGACGAGCGTCTTGGGGACGTCCTTGATCACCGCGAAGCCGCCCGCCATGTCGCCGTAGAGGGTCGCGTAGCCGACCGACATCTCGCTCTTGTTGCCGGTGGTCAGGACCAGCCAGCCGTGCCGGTTGGAGAGGGCCATCATCAGGTTGCCGCGGATCCGGGCCTGGATGTTCTCGGCGGCCAGGTCGGGCTCCGAGCGCTGGCTGGGATCGCGCGGCGGCGGCTCCTCGGCGCCGCCGTCCGGCGAGAAGGCCGGGCCGAGGGCGCGCTCGTAGTCCCGCATCGTCTCCCCGATCGGGATCTCGATCAGCTCGACGCCGAGGTTGGCGGCGATAGTCCGGGCGTCGGCCTGGGTTTCATCACTGGAATGCGGAGAGGGCATGACCACGCAGCTGACCCGCTCGGGGCCGAGCGCGTCGACGGCCAGCAGCGCCACGAGGGCCGAGTCGATGCCGCCCGAGAGGGCGACGCCGACGTGGCGGAAACCGTTCTTGGCGACGTAGTCGCGGAGGCCAAGGACGAGGGCGCCGTAGACCTCGTCGAGGTCGGCCAGCGGCGGCGCCAGCGGCCCACCCCCGGGCACCTCGCAGACCAGCAGCTCCTCCTCGAACTGGGCGGCCCGGGCGATCACCTCGCCGTCGGGGCCGGTGACCAGGCTCTGGCCGTCGAAGACGAGCTCGTCTTGGCCGCCGACCAGGTTGCAGAAGGCGAAGCAGGCGCCGTAGGCGCGCGACCGCTCCGCGAACATCACTTCCCGCTCGTGGCCCTTGCCGCGGTGGTACGGCGAGCCCGAGGGGTTGGCGATCAGCTTGGCCCCGGCTTCCGCCTCGGCCTGCGCCGGCGGCCCCGGCACCCAGACGTCCTCGCAGATCGTCAGCCCGACGGCCTCGCCGCCGACCTCCACCGAGAGCGGCTCGGCGCCCGGGACGAAGTAACGCTGCTCGTCGAAGACGGCGTAGTTGGGCAGCAGGTTCTTGCGGTAGACGGCGCGAACGGCGCCGTCGGCCAGCACCGCGACCGAGTTGTGGGCGCGGCGGGAGTCGCCGCCGCCGGCCGCCGGCTCGGCGAACCCGACCAGGGCGGTGGTGTCCCGCACTCCGCGGGCCAGCTCCTCGATCGCGCGCTGATTGGCGGCGACGAAATGCCGCTTCAGGTAGAGGTCCTCGGCCGGGTAGCCGGGCAGGGCCAGCTCGGGGAAGATCGTCAGCTCGGCGCCCTGCCCGCGGGCGCGGCCGATCCACTCGGCGATCTTGGCGGCGTTGCCGTCGATGTCGCCGACCGTGGGGTCGATCTGGGCGAGGGCTACGCGCATCGTTCTCCGCGGGCGAGCACGCGCGAAGTATCGCGGTCGCTGGCGCCCGGGCGGGCCGCGACGCCCGCTAGGCTGCCGCCGATGCGGGACCGCCGTCGCCAGTTGGTCGGTTTCTCGGTGGCGGCTCTGCTCCTCGCCGCCGCGGCACCCGCTGCCGCCGCGGCGGCCACCGGCCTGGCGCCGGCGGTGCCGAGCCTCGCCTCCAGCGCTCAGAAGCCGTTCATCGTGCCGAAGCCCCGGCCAACCGAACCGCGCTCGCGCCCGACCGACCAGCCCGATCCCAACCGCAACGCCTACACGGTCCCCGAGGCGCCGCGCTCGCCCGCCTGCGGGCCGCACTTCTGCGTCCACTGGGTCACCGAGGGCATCGACGCCCCGAAGCTGACCGACAACGACGGCGACGGCATCCCCAACTTCGTCGAGCAGGTGCTGCGGGTCGCCGAACACGTCCACGAAGTCGAGAACGAGAAGCTCGGCTGGCGAGAGCCGAAGAGCGACGGTCGCAAAGGCGGCGGCCGCGGCAAGACGGACATCTACCTCTCGCAGATCGGCGGCGAGCTGTTCGGGTACGCCGCCCCCGACCGCGGCCAAACCGGCAAGGGGCACCGGATCCCGCGCCGCCTGCACGGCTACCTGGTCCTCGACAACGACTACAGCGCCTTCGAGTTCCCTGGCACGACGCCGCTCCACGACCTCGAGGTGACCGTCGCCCACGAGTACAACCACATCCTCCAGTTCGGCTACGACGCCTTCCAGGACCCCTGGTTCGCGGAGTCGACGGCGACCTGGATGGAGGATCTCGTCTACAACGGCATCGACGACTACCTCCGCTACGTGCGCCGCTGGGTGAAGCGCTGGGAAACGCCGCTGACGACCAGCTCGATCAAGATGTACGGCTCGGCGGTCTGGAACAACTGGCTGGCCCGCCGCTACGGCCCGGCGATCGTGCGGCGGGCCTGGGCGCGGTCGATCCACGCCCGACCCGGCGGCTTCTCGGTCGCCGCCTACGAAACGGCGATCGAGGAGGCAGGCCCTTCGACCCTGAGCCGCGACTTCGCCCGCTTCGCCGCCGCCGTCGCCGAGTGGCGCACCGGCGCCGGGTTCCGCGAGAGCCGCCTCTTCCCGGAGATGCCGCGCCAGGGGAGGCTGACGCCGGACGGGCCGCGGCTGACCCGCCTGCTCAACCACACGACCTTCCAGCTGCTGCGGGTGCCGAAGACCCACGGCCGCGCGGTCGTCGCCCACCTGATCGCACCGCGAGGGATCGCCGCCGGGGTCGCGCTGGTCGGCCGGCTCGGCAGCGAGCGGCACGGCCGGACCGTGACCCGGCTGGCCTACCGGCGGGGCGGCGGCAGGTTGCGGGTGCGGCTCGGCGACCCGGGGCGCTTCAGTCGCGTCACCGCGGCGATCGTCAACGCCGACGCCAGCGCCAACGGCTTCAGCGCCCGCCGCCTCGACTGGCGCTACCTGACCGACCAGGTGCCGTTCGAGGTACGGCTCAACCGGGTCCGCTGAGGGCCGCGCCCGGCTAGGAGCGCGACTCGGAGGCGACGGCGCCGGCCCCGTTCGAGGAAGCGCCGGTCTTGACCGCCCGCTTGCGGCGCTTGGCCGGGGCGGTGGCGACGGCCTCGGTGGTGGCCGCCTCGAGGTCGAGGCCGAAGCTCTCCAGGTCGGCCATCCCGTCGTAGTCGCCGACCAGGCCGAAGTTGACCTGGCCGTTGTAGGACATGATCCCGACACAGAGCGCCTGGCGGCGGGCCAGCGGCACCATCGGGAAGATCGACTCCATCTTGCGGCCCAGCACGTAGAGCGGGAACTGCGGTCCCGGCACGTTGGTGACGACGAGGTTGAAGAAGCGCTGCGCCGGCTGCAGGCGGGCGGCCTGGGAGGCGATCGTGCCGGGCGCGAAGTCGGTCAGCCTGGTGAGGAT
>CBIHMQ010000179.1:0-4336 GCA_966211075.1 uncultured bacterium | reverse complement strand
CGGACGAGATCGCCGCCGCGGCTCGGCTCGCCGCCGGCGACCTCGCGCGGGCCCGCCTGCTGCTTGGCGCCCGCGGCCGCGAGCTGCGCGCCGATGCCGAGCGCTGCGTCGCCACGGCGCTCGCGGGTGAGCCCGGAAGTGCCCCCTGGCGCGGCCTCCTCGACCGCGCATCCGCGGCCGGCGAGGACGCCGAGGCCACCACTCGCGAGGCGCTCGAGGAGGAGGCCGAAACCGGCCTCAAGCGCACCCAGCGCGACGTCGCCGACGAGTCGAAGCGGGCCGGCCGCCGGCGCCGCACCGAGATCCTCGACCTCGGCCTCGAGCTCTGCGCCGCCTACCTCCGGGACCTCACCGCGGTCGCCGCCGGGGCCGACGACGTCGCCTTCAACCGTGACCGCCTCGAGGTGCTCCGCGAGCAGGCCGCTAGCCTCGACGCCGCCAAGGCACGCCGCGCCGCCGAAGCCGTCCAGGAGACCCGCCGCAGCCTCGACCTCAACGTCGCCGAGGAGCTGGCCCTCGAAGCGCTCCTCTTCAGGCTCGAACGCGAGCTGCGGAGACGAGATCCCAGTGCGGCGGCGAGATCCAGATCGCGAGATCCAGGTCCTCGCTGATAGAGCGAGCCGGCCTAGGTCCGCTCGCGCTCGCCGCGCGCCGCACAGTCGCCGTTGTGGTCCTCCGCCGCCTGCGAGCGTGCCCGTTCGATCGCGCGCTCCTGGGCGAGGCGGGTGATCTGGGCGGCCTGCCTGGACATGATCACGCTGAAGTTGAGCGCCAAGCCGAGCAGGAGGAGGAGGACGATCGAGAAGAGGGCGACGTTGGTGTCGCGGACGCCCATCAGGTCGGCGACGAACTCGAGGATGCCGGGGAAGGCGGCGCCGGCCAGCATCCCCAGCCCGGCGACGAACCAGATCACGCTGTAGCGCTCCTGCAACCGGTCGCGCCGGATCAGGTCGAGGATCAGCAGCATGAAGAGGATCGCCAGGACGGCGGCGACGATCCGGGTTTGCGAGGTGAGGTGAACCTTGGCGGTGTCGGCGGCGAAGGTGAGGAAGGTCATCGGCGACCCCTCATTGCTTGGCGGCGGCCTGGCGCGGCCGGAACTGGCCGACGAGCAGGACGACGATGCTCTTGAAGATGAAAAAGGACGACCGCAGGGGGGTGAGGAAGGAGCTGCCCCCGGTTCGCTCCAGCATCCGCACCGGCACCTCCTCGACCCGGAGGCCTTCGCGGACCGCCAGCTGCAGCGACTCGATCTCGGCGAAGTCGGGCGAGTAGTTCTCGCTGAAGAGGCACATCACGCGGCGGTTGGCGGCCCGCATGCCGCTGGTCGTGTCGGTGAAGCGCTGCCGGGTCGCCAGGGTGAGGAAGAAGCGGAAGAGGTCGGAGCCGATCCGCCGCGAGATGCTGGGTTGGTAGTCGTCGCTCTCCGCCTCGGCCGCGTCGGGGTCCTGGTAACGCGAGCCGATTACGAGGTCGGCGCGGTCGGCCTGCACCTCCGCCAGTAGGCGGGCGACGTCGCGCGGGGGGTGCTGGCCGTCGGCATCGAGGTGAGCGCAGAAGTCGTAGCCTTCCCGCAGCGCGTACAGGTAGCCGGTCTGCAGGGCGGCCCCGAGCCCCTGGTTGAAGGGAAGTGAGGCGACCGGAACGCCGGTCGCGCGGGCTTTCGCCGCGGTCGAGTCCGTGGAGCCGTCGTCGACGACGAGCACGTCGGCTTCGGGGAGAAGCTCGCGCACCTCCTCGATCACCGCCGCCACCGAGGCCTCCTCGTTCCAGGCGGGTATGAACACCAGCGTCTTCACGCGGCGATTCTTCCACGTGTCAGGCAAATCTCGCCTGCCCGCCCTGCCAGCGGTTCGATTTGTGTTAGTAAACCTTCATGGAGAGTTCGAACCGGATGTCCGTGCGCCCGCGGCCGCGGGCCCCGCGGATCGGCATGCGCCTCTGGCTGACCGCCGCCTTCGCCGCGGTCAGCCTGATCACGGCCGCCGCCGTTTTCTTCTTCGGCGACAACCAGCAGGCCCTGGCGGCGGCGGCACTGATCGGGATCCTCTCCGGCCTGCTGATCGCGATCGCGATCTCCCACCGGGTCGTCCGCCTCGCCCGCGCCGCGGGCGAGATGGCGGGCGGCTCCTTCGACGTACCGCTCGACGTCTCCGGGCCGGACGAGATCGGCGACCTCGCCCGCGCCCTCGACTCGATGCGGGCCTCCCTGAAAGAGAGCTTCGGCGTTCTCACCGCCGACCGCAACAAGCTGGCGGCGATCTTCGACGGCCTCACCGACGCGGTGATGGTGGTCGACTTCGAAGGCGGGGTCCGCTTCTCGAATAGCTCCGCCTCGCGGCTGCTCAGCTCGTCCGGGATGCCGCCCGAGGTGGTGCGGCCGCAGCTGCACCGCGCCTCCGAAGTCGGCTTCGCCGCCCACCCGGCGCTGCGGATCGGCGACCGCGCCTACGCGATGACGGCCCGCTCGCTGCCGGACGAGCGCGCCGTCCTGGCCGTCCTCCGCGACCGTACCGACGAGCTGCGCCGCGAGCTCGCCGAAGCCGACTTCATCTCCAACGCCGCCCATGAGCTGCGCAACCCGCTGGCCGGGATCTCCGGCGCCATCGAGGTTCTGCAGGGCGGCGCCAAGAACGACCCCCGCGACCGCGACCACTTCCTCTCCCGGCTGGCTGACGACGCCGACCGGATGGGGAGGCTGACCCAGTCGCTGCTGACCCTGGCCCGGGTCGAGTCCCGCGGGGTGGCGGAGAGCGAGGTGGTCGACGTGGCGGTGGCGATTCGCGACGTCGTCGCCGCGGTCGAAGCGCCCCGCCACGTCGAGCTGCAGGTCGAGGTCGACGGCGATCTCGCCGCCACCGGCGACCCGACGCTGCTGCGCCAGGTGATGATCGGCCTGCTCACCAACGCGTTCAAGAACACTCCACCGCCCGGCACCGTTACCGTTCGCGGCCGCCACGACGGCGAGGCAGAGGTCATCTTGGAGGTAATCGACACTGGCACGGGGATTCCGGAGGCGGAGATCGAGCGCGTTTTCGAGCGCTTCTACCGCCGTAGCGAGTCGCGCAAGCAGGAGGGCTTCGGCCTCGGGCTGGCGATCGCGCGGCGGATGGTCGACGTGATGGGCGGCGAGATCGGCGCCGACTCGGTGGAGGGGGAGGGGAGCACCTTCTGGGTGCGGCTCCCGGTCGCGCAACCGAGCCCGACTCCGGTGGCATAGGACGATGAAAGCGGGACGAACATCATGAGCAGCGGGCGAATCCTGATCGCCGACGACGAGCCCTCGGTCCGCGACTCGGTCGGCTACGCGCTGGCCCAGGAGGGTTTCGAGGTGACCGCCGCCGCCGATGGCGACGAGGCCAGCGACCTGCTCGGCAACGGCATCCCCTTCGACCTGCTGATCCTCGACATCATGATGCCGGGACCGAGCGGGCTCGACATCTGTCGCGACGTGCGCTCGCGCAGCGCCGTGCCGATCATCGTCCTCACCGCCAAGGACGCCGAGGTCGACAAGGTGGTCGGGCTCGAGGTCGGCGCCGACGACTACGTCACCAAGCCCTTCTCGGTCCGGGAGCTGCTGGGCCGCGTTCGCGCCCAGCTCCGCCGCCGCGAACTCGACCGCTCACCGCTCGCGCAGGCGGTGAAGATCGAGTCAGGCTCGGTCTCGATCGACCTGGTCCGCCACGTCGCCACCGTGCGCGGCGAACAGGTCAACCTGACCCGCTCCGAGTTCCAGCTGCTGCGCCTCCTCGCCGGCCGCCCCGGCGAGGTCTTCGGCCGCGCCCAGATCATGGAGGAGCTCTGGCAGACCGAGTTCGACGGCGACGAGCGCGCCTGCGACGTCCACATCTCCAATCTCCGCCAGAAGGTCGAGCGCGACCCTCAGAAACCGGAGCTGGTGGTGACCGTGAGGGGCGTCGGCTACAAGTTCGACGGCGAGAGCTCCTGAGCGCTTCTTCGCCTGGAACAAACTTGTCATGACATCTGGCGCGTACGCCTGAGCCCTGCCTCAGTCTCCGAAGTACGCCGCCACCACCAGCTGCTCGAGCTCGGGCGCCGCTTCGAGGAGGCTCTCGGGCCGGTCGCGAACGAGGGCGGAGACCGCGGCGGCCTCGATGGCGCTGACCATGAACAGCGATGTCAACGAGGGAGGGGAGTAGGTCGAGTCCGGCTCCTCGCGGGCGGAGTCGACGGCGCGGGCGAGCCGCTCGGCGAGCCGTTGGCGGTGGCGCTCGGCGCGCTCCCCGGCGAGGTGGACGTCGATCAGCAGGGTGCGAGCCCGGGTCGGCCGGCCGGCGACGAATGCGGCGAAGAACTCGATCGCGGCGTGGAGCCC
>CBIHMQ010000178.1:0-4346 GCA_966211075.1 uncultured bacterium | reverse complement strand
GTTCCTCCCAGGTCTCGATTACGACCTCGTGGCCGCGGGCCACGAGCGCTTTCCCCAATGCAATCGCCGGGAAAGCATGCCCCGCATCCCCAAACGCCGCCACCAGGACGCGCAGCCGCTCGCCCCGAGCCGCGGCTCCGTCAGGGAGTGTCAAGCCCCTCTCCGGGCCTCGTGAAGACGATCTCGGGGACGTGGCA
Organism: uncultured bacterium; assembly: GCA_966211075.1. Classification (GTDB taxonomy): domain Bacteria; phylum Actinomycetota; class Thermoleophilia; order Solirubrobacterales; family 70-9; genus VAYN01. The sequence goes on along the minus strand of CBIHMQ010000178.1, from coordinate 4,149 downwards.
GTTGGGAGAGGTGCGGAGCAGGAAGCGAACCGCCTCGCCGAGGTCGGACGGCTGGATCATCTGCTCGCCCGGGACCTGTCCCTTGGCGAATTCGGTCATCGGCGTGTCGACGAAGCCCGGCGCCAGCGCCGTGCACTGGATCCCGGCGCCGCCGGCCTCGCGGTGGGTCGACTGGGTGAAGTTGATCACCGCGGCCTTGGTCGCGGCGTAGATCGAGAGCCAGGCCTGGCCGCCTTTGCCGGCGATCGAGGCGGTGTTGACGATCAGCCCCTTGCCATGCTCGGCGCCGGCCTCGCGCAGCAGCGGCAGGCCCTCGCGGGTGCCGAGGATCAGCGCCCGCAGGTTGACCGCCAGCTGCATGTCGAGGTGCTTGGTCTGGATCTGCTCCATCGGGGCCCCGATCCCGACCCCGGCGTTGTTGACGAGCGCGTCGAGGCGGCCGTAGGTGGCACGGTGGGCCGAGAAGACCGAGACGACGTCGTCCTCGTCGGTCATGTTGGCGGCGACCGTGTGGACCTCGAAACCGGACTCGCGCAGTTGGTTGGCGGCCTCCTCGAGCTTCTCGGGGCGCCGGGCCGCGACGGTCAGCGAGTAGCCCTCTTCGCCGAGGGTGCGGGCGATCGCCAGACCGATCCCGCTCGAGGCTCCCGTCACCAGTGCCGCTTTGCCCGCCATCCCCGCTCCTCCTTAGTCGACGCCGCCGCGCACCCTACCGCCCGAATAACATGCCCGGGGATGCGCGCCGCCCCTCGCCTCAGCTTCGCTCTTGCCTGCCTGCTTGCCATCGCGGCCCTGGTCGCCGGCTGCGGCGGCGATTCCGATTCGTCGACCTCCGGCGGCGGCGCCGGCAGCGCCGAGAGCCGGCCGGCGCCGGCGAAAAGCGAGTTCCCGAGCGCTCAGGGCAAGTCCCTGAGCCAGGTGCTGAAGCTCGCCGACGGTCCCGCCGAACTGGTCGTCTCGCCGGCGGCGATGGTCTTCTACGAGGGCGAGAATCGCTTCCCGTTCGGCGTCTTCGAGCGCGACCGCAGCCAGATCGCCGACGCCGAAGTCGCCCTCTACTTCGCCAAGGTCCCGACCCCCAGCGGCAAGCAGTCGAAGGCGGGCGGCAAGGGCCAGGTGGCGAAAGCGAAAGAACAGGCACTCGACGCGCCCGCGGTCGGCCCCTTCCCGGCGAAGATCGAATCGCTGGAGACGAAGCCGGCCTTCCGGGCGAAAACGACCTTCGACGACCCCGACGCGGCCAGCGTCGTCTACTCGAGCGAGATCGACTTCCCCAGCGATGGCGAGTGGCGGGTCGCCGCGCTGGTCAAGGACGGCGACGAGCTGAAGGGAACGCTGGTGGGCAGTGCCTTGGTCGGCGAATTCAGCGACATACCGCGGCCGGGCGACCCGGCTCCGAAGATCCACACCCCAACCCCCGACGACGTCGGCGGCGACCTCGCCCAGCTCACCACCCGCATCCCGCCGGACACCCAGAACCGGGTCGACTACGCCGACGCGCTCGGCAAGGAACCGATTCTGCTCTTGTTCGCGACGCCCCAATTCTGCGAAAGTCGGGTTTGCGGGCCTGTAGTCGACGTGGCCGAGCAGGTCAAAGAGGAAACGGGAGACAAGGCCGCCTTCATCCACATGGAGATCTGGGAAGACAACCAACCCGGCACGAAAGTGCACCCGCAGGTGCGCGCTTTCCACCTGCCGACCGAGCCCTGGCTGTTTGGGATCGACCGCAACGGCGTCGTCACCTCCGTGGTCGAGGGCGCCTTCGGCCTCGAGCTGATGGAAGAAGCGACCAGGAAGGCGATCGCCGGATGAGCGACAAAGCGGCCCCCGACGCCGAGCTGCTCCAGTCCTTTGCCGACGAGGCCCGGCGCCGCTGCGACGTGATCTCCGCCGGCCTCGCCACCGAGACCACCGACTTCGAGACGATGCGCGCCGAAGCCCACGCCCTGCGTGGCACCGCCGGCGTCGTCGGCCTCCGCCGCCTCGCCGAGCTGGCCGGCCTGATGGAGTCCGACCTCGCCGAAGCGAAGACCACCGGCGTGATCCGCGGCGGCCGCGCCCACCAGATAGCCGACGCCGCCAAGGCCCTCGCCGAGGGGGCCGTCGCCGCCGCCAAAGGCGAGGAAGAGCCTCCCGACGTCGGCCGCTCCCTCGCCCAGCTCTTCAGCGCCTAGCCCCCGCATCCCGCGCTAGGCTCGCCCCGAGGGGCGGTAGCTCAGTTGGTTAGAGCACGGGACTCATAATCCCTTGGTCGCTGGTTCGAGTCCAGCCCGCCCCATTTCGATACCTAAACCTGCGCCGCGACGCGATGGGCTAGGGTCGCCGGACGCGGTTTCGCCGCGCCAAACAATTGAGAGGCGGCCCTTTTTGGATCCGATCGGCTACGAGCATTTCACTCCCGAGGGCGGCAGGGGCGGTGGTGTTCGCGCGACTCGTGGGTTCCAGGCTGGCGACACCGTGATGGTCGGGGAGCTCGATGGTGAGGTCGAGCGCAACGATTCCCACGCGACCCAGATCAGCCGGACCAAATGGGCTCGGCATCGTGGCCTCGGTCCGATCGTCAACCATTCCTGCGACCCGAACTGCGGGGTCGAGGTGAACGAGACCGGCGCCTGCGATTTCATCGCCAGGGAGTCGATCTCGGCCGGCGAGGAGATCACCTTCGATTACGCGATGCGCAACTACTCGATCGAGCATTTCCCGGGCGGGTGCCTCTGCGGAGCCGCCAACTGCCGCGGTTCGGTAACCGGCTGGAAGGACCTATCCGCGGAGCGCAAAGCCGACTACGAGGGCTCGGTCGCGCCCTACCTGGTGGAAATCGATCGCGAGCTGGCCGCCAGCCCGACCTGAGCTCAGCTGACGCGGTCGGCGTACCACTGGACGTGCGGCTCGAGCCAGTACTCGCAGATCGAGGTGCGGGAGTTCGCGTAGGACTCGGCGACGCGGATGTAGACGGCTCGCTCGTCCTCGCCGCCGTGCCAGGTCGGTGCCGTGGAAAGGTCGAAGGGTCCGGTCTCCGAGTGGTGGATCACGCTGACGAACAGGTGCTCCTCCTGGTCGTCGGGGCGGCGGTGGACGAGGTAGATCCGGTTCTGGTTGCCGTCGGGGCGCTTGACGGTTTGGAGCAGCCGCTGCTCGCCGTCGTTGAGCGGCGGGATCTCCGGCTCGGGGTCGGTGGCGCTCGGGGCCTCGGGGTCGGCGGCGCGGGTCGCTCGCTGGCGGGCGATCGCGCGGGGGACGAGGATCATCGGGATGTCGCCGGGGCCGTAGCCCTTCGCCGTCAGGTCGTCGAGCAGTCCGTCGACGATGTGGACGTAGCGGGGGTCGTCCTGGCGGTCGGGGGCGAAGGCGCTGAGGATGTCCCAGGCGCCGTAGTAGGACCAGCCGCCGACCGAGTCGCAGGCTTCGACGAGCTCGTCGAGCGTGCGGTCCGGATCCGATTGGAGCCCTTTCTGGACGAGTTTCCCGAGTTCGAGCCCGCCCACCGCGTCGCCGCCCGGGGCCGGGCCGTTGAGCAGTCCGAAGGACTCGAGGGTGGCAGGGGCGTCGCTAGGAAGCAGGCGGCGAGGGCGATCATCGCCGCCGGAAAAGAGATCCCGCAGGCCCATGACTGCGCATCCTATCCTCAATCACTAGGGAGAGCTTGCGGCATGTTGGCGGGGGCGGCGGCGATCCCGTAGACGTCGAACTCCTCGGCCACGCCCTTGAGCGCGTGCCGCCCGCGGGGCTCGAACTCGATGCCCGAGCCGGCCGCGAGGTCCCTCACCGTGCGCGACGTCAGCACGGTGCCCGGCCCGGCCAGACCGGCGATCCGGGCCGCGACGTGGACGGCGATGCCGCCGACGTCGTCGCCCATCAGCTCGACCTCGCCGGTGTGGAGGCCGGCGCGGACCGCGATGCCGAGGGAGGGCATCTCCTCGGCGATGGCGCGGGCGGATTCGACCGCCCGGGTGGGGCCGTCGAAGACAGCCAGGAAGCCGTCGCCGGTGGACTTGATCTCGCGGCCTTCGAAGCGCTCGAGGTGGGTGCGGGTGAGGCGCTGGTGGTCTTCGAGGAGCTGGCGCCAGCGGCGGTCGCGGAGGTCGGTGGCGATCCGGGTCGAGTCGACGATGTCGGTGAAGAGGACGGTGGCGAGGACCCGTTCGGGGG
>CBIHMQ010000177.1:0-4398 GCA_966211075.1 uncultured bacterium | reverse complement strand
GGTCGGTCGCGGCGGCGGCTCGCTCCGCGACGACCTGGTGCTGATCGCGGTGCGGGTAGCCAACTCCTCTTAGCGGCCCAGCTCGCGCTTCAGCAGCATCAGACCGACCAGGGTCTTGGCGTCGGCGATCCCGGGCAGGGCCGAGTCGATCTCGGCGACCGGCAGGCGCACCAGCTCGATCTGCTCCTCGTCATCGGGATCTGGATCGACCTCGGTGAGCCGGGTGGCGGCGTAGATCACGATCGCCTCGTCGACGTAACCGGGGCTGGCGTAGATCGTCTGCAGCTCCGACCAGCGCTCGGCGGCCAGCCCGACCTCCTCGGCGAGCTCGCGCTTGCCGCAGGTCAACGCGCTCTCGCCGGGGTCGATCTTGCCGGCCGGGATCTCCAGCAGCCGGTCGTGCTCGACCGCCTCGCGCGGCTGGCGGACCAGGTAGACGAAGCGCTCGTCGTAGGCGACGACGCCGACCGAGCCGGGGTGCTCGACGACCTCGCGCTCGACCTCGCTGCCGTCGGCGCGGCGGTAGCGCTTGCGGGCGACGTCGACGAACGCCCCCGTGAAGACCTTCTCCGAGCCGAGCAGCTGCACATACGATTCGTACCGCAAAGTGCCCCGGCTCAAGCGCCTCCTCCCCATCCTCCTCCTCGCCGGGCTTGCCGCGGCGCCGACCGCGGCCACCGCCGACCCCGCCCGCGAACCGTTCTTCCCGCGCACCGGCAACCGCGGCTACGACGTCTCCAGCTACGAGGCGCGGTTGCGCTACGCGCCGGCCAGCGGCCAGCTGCACGCGCGGGTATCGATCGAGGCGACCGCGACGCAGGGGCTTTCGCGCTTCTCGCTCGACCTTTACGGCCTGCGGGTCGGCGCGGTCCGGGTCGCCGGCCAGGAAGCCCGCTTCAGCCGCGGCCGCGGCAAGCTCAAGGTCGTGCCGGCGCGGCGCCTCGCCCCCGGCGACTCGTTCGGAATCGTCGTCACCTACGGCGGCCGGCCGCGCCGGGTCATCGACCCCGACGGCACCTCGGAGGGCTGGAACCGAACCGACGACGGCGCCTTCGCGGTCGGCGAGCCGGTCGGCACCCCGGCCTGGCTGGTCTGCAACAACGCCCTCGCCGACAAGGCCTACTTCAGCTTTGACGTCACCGTCCCGGCGAAGCTCGCCGCCGTCGCCAACGGCCGCCTCGCCAGGGTCGAGCGCGGCCGCTCGCTGGCCCGCTTCCGCTGGGAGGGCAGCGAGCCGATGGCCGCCTACCTGGCGGTGCTGGGGATCGGCCGCGGCAAGCTCGCCCACCACCGCGCCGCCGGCGTCCCGGCCTGGACCCTGGTCGACCCGCGCTTCGCCGAGCACCAGCGCGCCCTGGCGGGGCTGCCGCGAGCGATCCGGCTCTTCAGCCGCGTCTTCGGGCCCTACCCGTTCGACAGCACCGGCTCGATCGTCGACTACGCGCCTGAGCTGGGCTACGCCCTGGAGACCCAGACGCGACCGATTTACGCCTTCGCACCCGACGTGGCGACCGTCGCCCACGAGACCGCCCACCAGTGGTTCGGCGACTCGGTCGGGCTGCGGCGCTGGCCGGAAATCTGGCTCAACGAGGGCCTCGCGACCTGGGCCCAGTGGTACTTCGCCGAGCGCCAGGGCGGCCCCAGCGCCGCCCGGACCTTCCGCCGCCTCTACGCCACCCCGGCCGCGAGCAAGCGGTTCTGGGACCCGCCCTCGGCCCGGAACGGCTCGCCCGAGCACCTCTTCGGGTACTCGGTCTACGCCCGCGGCGGCATGGCCGTGCAGGCGCTCCGCGAGCGGATCGGCACCCAAGCGCTGCTGAGGACCCTGCGCCGCTGGGCGACCGAGCACCGCCACGCCACCGGGACGATCCGCCAGTTCGAAGCGCTCGCCGCCGAAGTTTCCGGCGAGGACGTCCGCCCCCTCTTTCGGCGCTGGCTCTACCGCCCCGGCAAGCCGCCGCTCTGAGCCGCGAGGAGGCCGGCCTTAGGTCGTGCGCTGGTCCTTCGGCTCCTGGCGCGGCTCCAGCTGCAGCTCCCGCTCGGCCCGCGGCACGCCTTCGGAGATCTCGAGGCTGCGCTCGCGCTCGGAGTTGAGCTGGTGGCCGAAGAGAATCGCCAGGTTGGAGATCCAGAGCCAGACGAGCAGGGCGACGAGGCCGCCGAGCGTCCCGTAGGTCTTGTCGTAGGAACCGAAGTTGGAGACGTAGAAGGCGAACAGCGCCGAGGCGACCGCCCAGGCGACGATCGCGACCAGGCTGCCCGGCGTCACCCAGTGGAACCCGCGCAGCTTCACGTTCGGCGAGGCGTAGTAGAGGACGGAGACCATGGTGATGAAGATCGCCGCCATCACCGGCCACTTGGCGACGTTCCAGACGTCGACGGCGGTCCCGCCGATCCCGATCGGTTCGGCGACCGCGCTGACCACCGGGCCGGTCAGGACCAGGCCGAGCAGGAGCAGCGCCATCATCGTCACCAGCAGCAGGGTCACCGCGATCTGCAGGGGACGAAGCTTCCAGAAGGGGCGGCCCTCGGGCGTCTCGTAGATCACGTTGGAGGCGCGCATGAAGGCGCCGACGTACGCGGACGCCGACCAGATCGCCGCGACGAGGCCGAGCACGAAGGCGAAGCCGGCGGCTTTCTGGTCGGAGGCGAGCGATTCGATCGGCCCCGAGAAGGTTTCCGCCGCCGATTCGGGTCCGATTTCGGTGATGATCTCGGTCAGGCTCTCGGTGGTCGATTTGGGGTCGCCGAAGATCCCGATCAGCGAGACCATCGCGATCAGGGCCGGAAACAGCGAGAGCAGGCTGTAGTAGGTGAGCGCCGCCGCCCAGTCGGTGAGGTTGTCCTCGAGGAACTCCGTCGCGGTCCGCTTCAGGGTCGCCGGCCAGCCGGAGTCGCTGTCCACGCCTTCCGGGCGGTAGTCGCGGCGGACGGGGTCGAGATCGGCGTCGCGGTCGTCGGGCATAGGTCCCCGCTACCCGTTCGGGACGGAACGATTCGCCGCGAGGCGCGGGCTGCCGAGCCGGTCAGGCCAGGGCCAACTGGCGGAACGCCCAGGCCGGCTCCGGCGGCAGCCCGGCGGCGACGCGGCCCTCGAGCTCGAGCAGCGCCTGCTTGCGGTGCAGGCCGCCGCCATAGCCGGTCAGCGAGCCGTCGGCCCCGATCACCCGGTGGCAGGGAACGACGATCGGCGTCGGCGTGCGGCCGACCGCGGCGCCTACCTCGCGCGCCTGCCCCGGCCGCCCGATCCGCCGCGCCAGCTCGCCGTAGCTGACCGTGGAGCCGAACGGAATCTCCCGCAGCTCCTCCCAAACCCGCTGCTGGAAGGGCGATCCGAGCAGCTGCAGCGGCAGCTCGAAGCGCTGCCGCTCGCCGGCGAAGTACTGCTCCAGCTGCCGGGACGCCTCGGCCAGGCGGCCGGGATCGCGGTCCCCCTCCGCGAAGCGATCGCCCTTGCCGGGAAAGCGCACCGCCCGCAGGCGGCCCTCGCGCTCGACCAGGGTGAGGGGCCCGATCGGGCTCTGATAGACGCTCCAGGCGGGGCTCATCTCCATGCAGATCAAACGGCAGCCACCGGCGGAGCGTGAGGTCGACAGCGCAACTTCGCCCGAATTGGCTTGTTGAAGCCCGAAATCACGCCTAATCCCGGGCAGGAGCCCGGGAGCGGGGGACCCAAGTGTTTGGGGCGAGCCCACCGATTCAGGTGGGGGCGCAGGCTCCTTCAGCGCCAGCCCGACAGCTAACCCCGTCGGCCGACGAAGGAGGACCGATGTCCGCATCCCGCGCCCGCTGGCGCGCTCGCAATCTCATCGCAATCGCATTACTCGGCCTGGCGGCCCTGGCGACGCTCGCCACCGCCCGGGCCGATGCCGCCGCCTACGGCGGCATCTCCGGGGTCGCACCCCCGCCGCCGCCGACCGCGGAGGCGCCCGCCCCGGAAACCGGCAGCGGCCCGGTCGGCCGCGCCTCGCTGGTCGGCGGCAAGGCGATCGCCCCGGCCGACGCCCCGGCCGCGGTCAAGAAGGCGATCCAGGCCGCGAACCGGATCCGTACCAAACCGTATGTGTGGGGCGGCGGTCACGGCCGCTGGTGGGACCGCGGCTACGACTGCTCCGGCTCGGTCAGCTTCGCGCTGCGCGGTGCCGGCCTCCTCACGGCGCCGATGGTCTCCGGCTCCCTGGCCCGCTGGGGCGAAGCCGGTCCCGGCCGCTGGATCACGATCTACGCCAACGCCGGGCACGTCTACGCGGAGATCGCCGGCCTGCGCTGGGACACCTCCGGCACCGCCGGCTCCGGCCCGCGCTGGCACGAAGACGACCGCGGCGGCGCCGGCTTCGTGGTCCGACATCCGCCGGGTTACTAGGGCGGTCGCGCATGGGGCGGGTAACGTCCCCGCCC